>JBJEAH010000170.1:0-8013 GCA_051868815.1 Alloprevotella sp. | reverse complement strand
TGTCAAATGCAGCTGATGACATATGAAGTGTACCAAGTTATTTTTTAATGATTACATAAAAAGTGTCCTGTTCTAATTTGTTGTTTGGCAACGCTCCCGCAGCAGTTTCCGCGCGGTCTCGATAATCGTGTCGCGGTTGCGGGCATAGTCTTCGGAGGTAATGTCCACGTGCACGTCTGGTTCGATGCCGCTTTCGGTGCAAACCATGTTGATGTCGTACATCGGGCACGCCGAGAAGCGCAGCGACCAGCCGTTGGGCAGTTCCGAGGAGAAGGGCAAGCCCGCGCCGCCGCCGGTCTTGTCGCCCACTACGATGACCTGCGGCAAATGTTTCACAAACATCACGAACGAATTGGCCGCGCTGTATGTGCTGCGGTTGGTAAGCACAGCCACGGGTTTCTGCCAGCGCAGTCCCGGGAACGGGTCGAGCGTCACGGGCTGCGGAGCAGAGAGGTCGGCGTGTCCCGTGCCCGTCTTGTGGCTCATGTAGGCGATAGTCGTTGTGCTGTTGATGAATATCGAGGCCAACTGCTGCGCGGTCGTGAGCAGTCCGCCGCCGTTGTTGCGCAGGTCCACTATAAGCGCGTCGCAGAGTGACAGTTCCCGCATCACCTCGTTGAGGTTGCCGTCGCCGATAGCCGTGTTGAAGGATGCGCAGCGTATGTAGCCGATGTTGTCGTCGAGCGTGCGGTATTTCAGTCCGCAGGTATAGCGGTAGTCTTCCGTGCGGCCGAGGTAGACGCGCTCCAAGGAGTCGGAATAGTTCATCGGATAGTCGTCGAACCATTTGCCGTAGCGTGCCACGTCGAAGGGTGCATAGAGGTTGGTATGCCCGTCGCGCAGTTCCGCGAGCATCTTGCCGAAAATCTCGAACTGCTGCCGGTCGGTCAGCCCGTCGTTCACGGCGGCAGAGTAACGCGCGTAGACTTCGTTCCAGTCCAGCCCGTACTCCTTTTGCTTTTCTGCGAAGAAGCAATAATGCTCGTCCGCAATGCGCCAAAGCGCGTCGAAGTTGCCGCGTGCCGTGTTCTCTGCCACGTCCTCCTTGATGCAGCCGGCGCAAAGCAGGCTTGCCGCCGCGAGGAGCGGAAGGAGGCGGAGCAATATGGAGCGAAGCAGGCGGGGCATAGTTTTGATGGGAACTTTGAAGGCTATATAATTAATGGAGACTATATATATAAATATTGTCTACCTCTTCTTGGGGCGGAAAATCGCGAGGCGGCGCACGTAGCCGATGACAAACTCATTGCGCCAAGCGTGGCGCTTGAGGTCGTTCACGTGGCTCTGCCGTACATCGGCAAGATAGCCGAACGTAAGCACCGAGCCGCCCAATGGTATGTCCAGGGTTGCCGTCAGGCGCACCGAGGGCGCATTGACGGGATAGGTGAAGCAGATGTTATGGTCGCGATGGCCGAGCGAAAAGAGTTCGTAATACGACTGCCCGTAAGCGGGCGAGAACATCATGCCTATTATCGGCACGTCGGCTTCTAGGCGGGCGCGCCATTCTCCTTGCTTCACGCGGAAGGTATATTCGGCGAAGGTTGAGGCGGCGAGGTCGAGCGCGGCGCGTCCCTGCGCGGGATTGTTGCCGTTGCGCGTGTTGTAGGTAAAGCCGCCTGTTAACTCCGCCAGTCCGCCCACGGCAATGCGCCAGTGCTTGGAGGGGCGGAAGTTGTAGTGCCAGCCGCCGGCTGCGGTGAAGTCGGCATCGAGTTCTTTCCCGTCGTCGGTGGGCGAGGAGAGGTAGTCGGTCTGTGCCGAGAAGAGTGCCATGACGCTCACCTTGCCTTTTCCCCAGTGTGCCGTGCGGTCGCTGCGGTGCGTCAGGGAGAGCGCGGGGCCGGTGTACTCGAGTGGCGACAGGTACGTGTCGAGCACGTTTGCCTTGCCGAAGCCGAAGAGCCACGTGTGCTCTGTAATGCCCGACGCGTTGCTTTCTGCGGGGCATGGAGCCGCAGCTTTCAAGCTGTCGCCGGCGGCAAAGGGGCGCGGCGCAGTTTCTGCCAGAGCGGCGCAGGGCAGCAGGCACAGAAGATATGCAATCAGGCGGCGGGTCACTTTTTCAGTCCTTTGTATATCAGCACGCCAATCACGACTGCCACGATGATAAGGATGGCGTAGCCTATTTCATGGCTGTATGTAGAGGCGAGGAGGTAAACGTCCTCCGTGGTCTTCAAGTCGGTGTAGCGGTAAATGCCGTAGCCAATCAGTGCCAGCACCGTGTTCCACAGTCCTGCGCCGAGTGTGGTGTAGATCAGGAACGGCGTCATCTTCATGCCCGAGAGGCCGGCGGGGATGCTGATGAGTTGGCGCACGGCGGGCACGAGCCGCCCGAAGAACGTGGAGGCTGCGCCGTGGCGGCGGAAATACTCCTCGGCATTCTTCACCTTCTCCTCATCTATGAGGCACATGTGGCCGAGGCGGCTGTTGGCGAATTTGTACACGATGGGACGGCCGAGCCAGCGCGAAAGGCCGTAGTTGACCAATGCGCCGAGGTCTGCGCCGATGGTGGCAAACACGATGACGAGGAAAATGTTGAGGCTGTCGTCGGCCATGGCTTTCCACGCGGCGGGTGGCACTACCACCTCCGAGGGAAAGGGAATAAACGAGCTTTCGATGGCCATGAACAAGGTGACCACCCAATAGTTGAGGTTTTCAAGCACCCAACGAAACAGTTCTGCTGTGTCCATATTATATTATTGTTATACTAACCTACCGAGCCTTCCAGCGAAACGCTCAGCAACTTTTGCGCTTCAACGGCAAACTCCATCGGCAGCTTGTTGATGACTTCCTTGGCATAGCCGCCCACAATCAGCCCCACGGCATCTTCGGTGCTGATGCCGCGCTGGTTGCAGTAGAATAATTGGTCTTCTGAAATTTTCGACGTTGTGGCTTCGTGCTCCACTATGGCATTGTTGTTGGCCACGTCGATGTAGGGGAACGTGTGTGCGCCGCATTTGTTGCCGAGCAGCAGCGAGTCGCACGAGGAATAGTTGCGGGCATCTGTTGCCTTGCTGCCCACCTTTACCAGTCCGCGGTAAGAGTTTTGGCTGTGCCCGGCCGAGATGCCTTTCGAGATGATGGTGGAGCGCGTGTTCTTGCCGAGGTGAATCATCTTCGTGCCCGTGTCGGCCTCCTGGTAATGGTTTGTCACGGCCACGCTGTAAAATTCTGCCTGCGCGTTGTCGCCCGAAAGGATGCACGAGGGATATTTCCACGTAATGGCGGAGCCAGTTTCCACTTGCGTCCAAGAGAGTTTCGCGCCCCTGCCGCGCAGATGTCCGCGCTTTGTCACGAGGTTGTACACGCCGCCGCGTCCCTGCTCATCGCCGGGATACCAGTTTTGCACCGTGGAATATTTTACCTCTGCATCTTCCATCACGACAATTTCCACTATGGCGGCGTGCAGCTGGTTCTCGTCGCGCATCGGTGCGGTGCAGCCTTCGAGATAGCTCACGTACGCGCCGTCGTCGCACACGATGAGCGTGCGCTCAAACTGCCCCGTCTCGCGGGCGTTGATGCGGAAATAGGTGGAAAGTTCCATGGGGCAGCGCACGCCCTTGGGGATATACACGAAGGAGCCGTCGGAGAACACGGCGGAGTTGAGCGCGGCGAAATAGTTGTCGCGGTAGGGTACCACCGTGCCGAGGTACTTGCGCACCAGGTCGGGGTTCTCGCGCACGGCTTCGCTGATAGAGCTGAAGATGATGCCTTTCTCTTGCAGCGTCTCCTTGAAAGTGGTCTTCACTGACACGGAGTCCATCACGGCATCTACCGCCACGCCTGCCAAAGCCATGCGTTCTTCGAGGGGAATGCCGAGTTTGTCGAACGTCTTCATCAGTTCGGGGTCTATTTCCTTTTCCCCGTCCTTGTTCTTTGATTTCTGCGTGGGGTCGGCGTAGTAGGAAATGGCTTGGTAGTCAATTTCCGGCAGATGCACATGCCCCCAAGTAGGCTGCTCCAAGGTTTGCCAGTAGCGGAAGGCTTTGAGCCGGAAATCGAGCAGCCATTCCGGCTCGCCCTTTTTTTGCGAGATGAGACGGATAACGTCTTCGTTCAGACCTTTATCGATGATTTCGGTCTGCACGTCGGTGGTAAATCCGTATTCGTATTTCTTCTCGGCGGCTTCGCGCACGAGTTTGTTTTTTTCTTCCATATATACTAATGCCTTGCCGGCTTAAAGCGGCGGCAACTATCGGTCAAACTTCACCCACGTGGTGTCGGCCTTTTCCTCTTCAACGTCATTGTTGTTGAAAAATGCCTTTACGATGCCGGCCGTAGGTTTGTAGAGTTTCGACTCTGCTGCTTTCTGCTTGTTCATGATGTGGAGCGCGTCCATGGCGTTGAACACGCAGCTGATGAGCAGCGCGTATTTCAAGATGCCCACCAAGGCGCCGAGTATGCTGTTGGGCATACCTAATTGTATGCCTTTCATCGCCTTTGTGAGCAGGTTGGCAACGAAGCCGAGGGCTATCGGCATAATGATCCAGAGGATAAAGAATGCCACGATGCTCGTGAACATATTGGTCTCCGTGCCGTCCACGCTCAGGTATTTGCCCAAGGTGGCGTAGCACGTGGCGGCCACGAACAGGCCTATCAGGAAACCGGCGGACGAGATGATTTCTTTGAGAAACCCGTTGCGCCATCCGCTGAACGCCGCCCATAGCACGAGAATGATTACAAAGAGGTCAATCATAGGTAAGGAGAGTCGTTTCTATATAATATTATTTAGTCTCTATGCGTTGGTTGCATTAAGTGTTAAGTGCCTGGAAGGCACTACGCCACAGGACATGCTCTTTAAACATTTCCACAGGCGTACTGCCTTCCAGGCAGAATCGTTGCAATAGCCTACACCGAGGACTTCGTCCCCGGTTATCGTCGCTACGCTCCGTACTGCCTCTTCTTTGAGATTTTCGGCTGCACTCAGCATAGTCCGAACAAGTTCGGCTCTGCACTCGCTTGCACGAAAATTACAGGCAGTTAATACTTTAATCATATTTGTTATTATTCAACCAACGGGTTGGTGGATATATTCGATAAATCAAATAGGCAGACAGGCAAACGGGCGCGCCCGGTTGCTTGTCTGCCAGTATAGATGCCGCTTATGCGTTGAGCTTCTGCTTGACTTCCACTTCCTGGAAAGTTTCGATGATGTCGCCTTCCTTGATGTCGTTGCAGTTGGTCAGGCTGATACCGCACTCGAAGTTGGTGTTCACTTCCTTCACGTCGTCTTTGAAACGTTTGAGTGCGTTGATTTCGCCCGTGAAGATCACGATGCCGTCGCGGATGAGGCGTGCCTTGTCGCTGCGCTTCACCTTGCCGTCAATCACGTAAGCACCGGCCACGTAGCCCACCTTGGAGATGTGGTACACCTGACGCACCTCGATGTTGGCGGTAAGTTCTTCCTTGATAACGGGTTCAAGCATGCCTTCCATAGCTTCCTTAACGTCCTCGATGGCATCGTAGATGACGGAGTACTGTCGGATTTCCACGCCGTCGCGGTCAGCCAGTTTCTTGGCCTGTTGCGAAGGACGCACCTGGAAACCTACAATCACGGCATCGGAAGCGGCTGCCAGCGTCACGTCGTTTTCGCTGATCTGGCCCACACCCTTGTAAATCACCTTCACCACGATGTTCTCCGTAGAGAGCTTGATGAACGAGTCGGCGAGTGCTTCCACCGAGCCGTCCACATCGGCCTTGACGATGATATTGAGTTCGTGGTAAGAACCCATTTTGAGGCGCTTGCCAATCTTTTCGAGCGTGAGCACCTCTCGCGTGCGGAGGTCTTGCTCGCGTTGCAGCTGTTCGCGGCGGTTGGCGATTTCGCGTGCCTCCTGCTCCGTTTCCATCACGTGGAACTGGTCGCCGGCCTGCGGTGCGCCGTTGAAGCCGAGCAGCGTGGCTGCCATGGCGGGCCCCACTTCGTTCACGCGCTGGTTGCGCTCGTTGAAGAGTGCCTTCACACGGCCGAAGTTCGTGCCGGCCAGCACCACGTCGCCTTGTTTGAGCGTACCGTTGCTCACAAGCACCGTGGCCACGTAGCCGCGACCCTTGTCGAGCGACGACTCGATGACCGTGCCCGTAGCCTTGCGGTTGGGGTTGGCTTTCAGTTCGAGCATGTCGGCCTCGAGCAGCACCTTCTCCAAAAGGTCGGCAACGCCGATGCCCTTTTTGGCGGAGATGTCCTGGCTCTGATACTTGCCGCCCCATTCCTCCACGAGGAAGTTCATGGCAGCCAGTCCCTCCTTAATCTTGTCGGGGTTGGCGTGGGGCTTGTCTATCTTGTTGATGGCGAATACGATGGGCACATTCGCTGCCACGGCGTGGCTGATGGCTTCCTTCGTCTGCGGCATGATGTCGTCGTCGGCGGCGATGATGATGATGGCGATGTCCGTCACCTGTGCGCCGCGGGCACGCATGGCGGTAAAGGCTTCGTGGCCCGGGGTGTCGAGGAAGGTGATGTGGCGGCCGCTCTCGAGCGTCACGTTGTACGCGCCGATGTGCTGAGTGATGCCGCCTGCCTCGCCGGCGATGACGTTCGACTTGCGGATATAGTCGAGCAGGGAGGTCTTACCGTGGTCCACGTGACCCATCACCGTAACGATCGGGGCGCGGGGTTCGAGGTCTTCCTCGTTGTCTGCCTCCTCGGCAATGGCTTCCTGCACGTCGGCGCTGACAAATTCGGTCTTAAAGCCAAACTCCTCTGCCACGAGGTCGATGGTCTCGGCGTCCATGCGCTGGTTGATGCTCACCATGATGCCGATGCTCATGCACGTGCCGATGACCTTCGTTACAGGCACCTGCATCATGTTGGCCAGTTCGTTGGCGGTTACAAACTCCGTGAGCTTGAGTATCTTGCTCTCGGCCTTTGCTTCGAGACGTTCTTCTTCCTGTTGGGCGCGCGCCTGCTCGCGCTTTTCTTTGCGGAACTTGGCACCCTTGTTGCCCTTCTGTTTGTTGGTGAGTCGTGCCAGAGTTTCCTTCACCTGCTTGGCTACGTCCTCTTCCGTCACTTCGGCCTTCACTTCCTTGGCCTTGCGGTTGCGCTCGCGCTGCTTCTTGCCGCTTTCCTTGCCGGCTGCGGCGGAGGCTGCTTTCTCGCCTTGGCGCTTGCGGTTGCCGCCAGCCGCGGAAGCGGCTGCCTGGTTGGCGGCAGCGTTCACGTCCACGCGCTCCTTGCCGATGCGCTGGCGTTTTTTCTTCTCGCCGGTGGCCTGTCCGTTCTTGGCTTCGCGCTCCTTGCGGCGCTCTTCCTTCGACTTCTTCTTGGGACGCGTGGTGGCGTTGATGCTGCTCAGGTCGATGGTGCCGAGCACTTTGGGCGCGGTGATTTCAGCCTGCGTGTGCAGTTTGAACACGCCGTCGCTCTCTTCGCCGATGGCCTTTGCGCGCTCTTCCACAGAGGGGCGCGGCTTGCGCTCCTTGTGCGGCTTGGCGTGCTCCGCCGTTTGGGGCTGTGCGGGTGCGGCGGGCTTGGCGGGTGCTTCCTCCGCTTTCGGCTGCTCGGGGGTGGGAGCGGCAGGTTCTTCTGCCGGCTCTTCCTTGGCGGCAGGCTGCTCGGGGGCTTTCGGTTCTTCGGACTGCTGCGGGGCAGGGGCTGCCTGCTCGGCGGCAGGCTCGGACTTGGCGACGGGCTCGGACTTGGCGGCAGGCACTTCCTTAGCGGCCGACTGCGGGTCGCCGCCGGGATGGTTGAGGTCAATCTTGCCTTTCGTCACAATCTGCGGCTTTAGTTCTTCGGGCACGGTGGTTTCCACTACCTGCGGCTCGGGCTTCTGCTCCTTCACGGCCGGACGCTTGTCCTTCTGGCGGTTTTGCAGCAGTTCCTCGGCCTTGTTGCGCAGCATCTTGTCTGCGCCGAACTCCTCCTTGAGCAGTTCGTATTGCTTGTCGTCAATCTTTTCGCTGGGCACAGCGTTGATTTTGTGGCCCTTCTTGGCGAGGAAATCGACAATCGTTTGCAGACCGACGTTGAATTCTTTAATTGCTTTGTTTAATCTGATACTCATCTTG
>JBJEAH010000169.1:0-8225 GCA_051868815.1 Alloprevotella sp. | reverse complement strand
CCCTGTGCTTTGTTATTAAGCCCTTTCAGGGCTACATGCACATTTTGACACAGCCTCGCCGTGTGCGCCGAATGGCAAAATCAATAAGGCAGCCATCTTCCGGGCGTTTTAATAATGTCGGCAGCACTCGGCAATATGAGCAAGCTCTATTGCGCTCGCTTGCACGCCATTTGCAAAACGCTCCTACTCGTGAGACCTTAATCGCTTGACGAAATCGTCTGATTAGTTTGCCAAAAGGCGTTTCACGGTGTCGGCAATGGCCTTGCCGTCGGCGCGGCCGGCGAGTTTCTTGGAGGCTGCGCCCATCACCTTGCCCATTTCTTTGGGTGACGTTGCGCCCGTTTCGGCGATGATGGCTTTCAGTTCGGCTTCCAGTTCCTCGGGCGTGAGTGCCTTGGGGAGATATTCCTCAATGACGGCAGCCTGTGCGGCTTCTTCCTCGGCGAGGTCGGGGCGGCCCTGCTCGGTGTAGAGTGCAGCCGTGTCGCGCCCCTGCTTTGCCAGTTTGGCAAGGATTTTCAGGGCGGCATCGTCGGCGAGCGTATCGTTGGCGCCCGGGGCAGTCTTGGCCTCGATGAAATATTTCTTGATGTTGCGCAAGGCTTCCAGCCTTACCTTGTCCTTCGCCTTCATGGCGGCGATGATGTCTTTGCTTACTTGTTCAAATAGTGCCATAGCGTTTTTAGTTTTATGTTTGTTGGTTGCTATTCCCTGCTGCGCCCCTGCTGCAAATGCGGTCGTAGTCTTCCTTGCTGCGCCGCGCGGTGGGCACGCGCTCCATTTCTTCGAGCAGTTCCTCGTTGCAGAGGTCGTCGGTGTCGAGCAGATAGATGCGGCGGTGGGGCTTGGCGGGCTTGCCGTATAAGTTGCCATAAAAGTCTGTGAGGCGCTCGCTGCCGTCTGCCGAGATGATGTCGCCAGGCTTGGGGCGCTGCTCTTCCGCCTGCCGCTCCGACTTGTCGTAAAGCCCGAAGCCGGAGGCGAGAATGGTAATCTTCACTTTATCGTCCAGTCCGTTGTCGGTGGCAAGCCCGTATTTGGTGATCACGTCGGGGCGGAACTTCCTCATAAAAGCGTCCAACTCCGACAGTTCCTCAATGCCGAGCGGCTTTTGGTCGGAGCTGGTGATGCTGATGATGATTTTCTTAGAGTTGAAAATATCGTTGTTGTTGAGCAGCGGCGAATGGAGCGCGGCGTTGATGGCCTTTGTGACGCGGCGGTCGCCCTCGGCGCAGGCCGTAGACATAATGGCCACGCGCCCATTACGCAGCACGGTGTCGACATCGCAGAAGTCGAGGTTCATGGTGCCGTGCATGCAGATGATGTCCACAATGCTCTTCACGGCGGTGAGCAACGTGTCGTCGGCACGGCGGAAGGCGTTGGGTACGGAGAGGTCGGGATAGATGTCGCGCAGCCGCTCGTTGTTGATGACCAGCAGCGCGTCCACCTCCTTGGCGAGGGCATACACGCCGTCGAGCGCCTTGTTGATGCGCGGCATAAGC
Organism: Alloprevotella sp.; assembly: GCA_051868815.1. GTDB lineage: Bacteria > Bacteroidota > Bacteroidia > Bacteroidales > Bacteroidaceae > Alloprevotella. Next base: position 6,723 of record JBJEAH010000169.1, on the reverse strand, counting down.
TCGAAGAGGAACGGAATGGTGACCACGCCGATGGTAAGGATGCCGCGCTCGCGTGCCTCGCGGGCAATGATTGGCGACGCGCCGGTGCCCGTGCCGCCGCCCATGCCGGCGGTGATGAAGACCATCTGCGTTTGCTTGTCCAGCATAGAGCGCACGGCCTCGATGCTTTCCTCGCACAACTCCTTGCCCTTTTCGGGATTGCCGCCTGCGCCGAGACCCGGCCCGAGCTGCACGCGGTCGGGCACGGGAGAGTCGCTGAGGGCTTTCTTATCGGAGTTGACGATGGTGTATCGCACGTCCATAAAACCCTCGCGGTACATATGCGCCACGGCATTGCCGCCGCCACCGCCCACGCCGATTACTTGGATAATGGCGGGCGTGTGCGCGTTGGCAAGTTCAACGAGCGGCATGTCAAGCACGGAGTGGGTCATGGTTTATTTTGAGTAGACGAGTAAACGAGTTTACAAGTAAACAAGTTTATCCAAAATTAATCACTGCGCCGGCGGCCGCGCTTTCAGGCTCAATGGCCACCGTGCCGAGAGCTTTTGCCTTGATGTCGGCAAGCACCTCTTTGCTGCGCTTATAGGTAGGCGTGAGTTCTACCATTGAAATCACCTCTTCGTTGTCGAGGTCGTCCAGTCCGAAAAGGTAGAACTTGGGACGGCGGCGCTGGATGCCTTTCTTGTCGGAGCCGCCGTAGAATTGCTCGCGGCGGTCTTCGTATTCCTCCTGACGCTCCTGTTCCTTCTGGCGGCGTTGCTCCTCCTCCGCGTCGAGCTTCGCCTGAATGCCTGGCACGTTGCTGATGCCGAAGCCCGTGGCGAGGATCGTGATTTTCACTTTCTTGTCGAGCGAGGGGTCGGTGGAGAGTCCCCATTTCGTTTCTACGTCGTCGTGGAACTTCGACATGAACTCGTGCACCTCGTTCATCTCTTCCATCATCAGCGTGTCGCCTTCCTTTTCGGCGCAGAACGAGATGGAGAGTAGCACCTTCTTGGAGTTGAAGATGTCGTTGTTGTTGAGCAGCGGCGAGTGGAGCGCGGCTTCGATGGCCTTGCTTACGCGGTTCTCGCCTTCGCCAAAGCCTGTCGACATGATGGCTACGCCGCCGTCTTTAAGCACGGTGCACACGTCGCGGAAGTCGAGGTTGATGATGCCGTGCATCGTGATGATTTCGGCAATCGACTTGGCGGCAATAGAGAGCGTGTTGTCGGCCATCTCGAAAGCCGAGAGCACATTCAGTTCGGGATAGATTTCGCGCAGCCGCTCATTGTTGATGACGAGCAGTGCGTCCACGTGCTTGGCTATTTCCTCCACGCCGTCGAGGGCCTGGTCGATTTTGCGGTTGCCTTCGAAGCGGAAAGGTATGGTGACGATGCCCACGGTGAGAATGTCCATGGCTTTCGCCTCGCGGGCAATGACGGGCGCGGCACCAGTGCCCGTGCCGCCGCCCATGCCGGCGGTGATGAACACCATCTTCGTGCCGTCGTTGAGCATATTGTGAATGCTGTCGATGCTCTCCTCGGCGGCCTCGCGGGCACGCCCCGGGCGGTTGCCTGCGCCGAGGCCTTCCTTGCCGAGCTGCAGGCGCACGGGCACTGGAGAGTCGGCAAGAGCCTTGCTGTCAGTGTTGCACACCACGAAGTTCACGTCGTGAATGCCCTCGCGGTACATGTGGTTCACGGCGTTGCCGCCGCCGCCGCCCACGCCGATGACTTTGATGATTGAGGGCGTGGTGGTGGGAATGCCCATATCTATAAGGATATCGTTTTCGTCCATAGTTTCGATAGTTTCTATTGTGACTATATAATATATATATTGTGTGCTCTTGCTTTATTCTTTCTCTTCAACGAGGTCGCCGAGCGTCTTCTTCACTTTGGTGATGAACTTGCGGAAGCCCTCGGAGCGCTTCTTTTTCTTCTCTTCGGCAATACGCTTCTCCTCTTCGAGGCGCAGGCGTTCGGCTTCTGCCTCCTCCTTGCGCTTGCGTTCTTCCTCAGCCCTCTGGCGCTCCTCTTCTTCAAGTCGCTTGCGCTCTTCTTCAGCCTTTTGCTCTTCTGTGGGGAAGATTTGCGGCTGTGCTGTGCCGAGGTCGCCGCCGCAGCAGTTCTCCGTGCCCTTTTCGATGAGGGCGATAGCGGCGAAGAACGAACCGTCGCGGTTAAAGTCGGGTGCGTCCTTCGGCGGGCGCACTTGCAGGCTGATGTTACGCACGAAGCGGATTTTCTCAAAGCGCGTCACGCTCTTGAAGAGCTTGTTGATGTTGCGCATGTTCGACGCGCCGCCCGTGATGATGAGGCCGCCGATGAGCGAGTCCTTCGTATATTTGGAGAGTGCAATCTGGTTGTTGATGTTCATCACGATTTCTTCCTCGCGCGCCTCCACCAATCCGCTGAACTCCTCAAACTTCACGCTGCGGCCGTCTTTAAGCTGAATGGGGGCGGCCTGCGTGTCGTCTTCGTTGTCGGAGAGGGCCGTGCCGTACATCAGTTTGAGCGACTCCGCCTCGTCGTCCTCGATTTGGAGCGACATGATGTCGCGGTTGATGTTTGCGCCGCCGAGGGGAATGATGGCCAGATGGCGCAGCAGGTTGTTCTTATAGACGGCGACGGAAGTCGTTTCTGCGCCCATGTCTACAAAGACGCAGCCCGAGCGGCGCTCCGACTCCGTAAGCATCGTGTCGGCAAGTGCCTGCACGGTGATGGGGAGGTCGGCGATGGCCACGTTCGCGCTGTGGAAGCAGTTGCGTATTTCCTCCTTGACCGACGAGTTAGCCACAATGTTGAGATAGCGTCCCTCGATGCTCTCGGTGAGCATGCCCACGGGGTCGTTTTGCAGCTGTGTGCCGAGTTTGAACTCTTGCGGTATGGCTTCGAGAATGTCGCGGTCGGGCGTTGCGCTGGATCGGTTCTCGTCGTTGATAGAGTCGATCATTTCTTGCGTCACCTCCATTTTAGAGCCGAGGTTGCGCACGATGGTATTTGCCACGGTGTGCATGCCCATGCCGCCGATACCCACATAGACGCGACAGATGTTCTTTTGCAGTTTCTTCTCCAAGCGTTCCTTGATGTTGAGGATGCACTGCGACATCTTGTTGACGTTGTTGATGCGCCCCTTGCGTATGAAGGTTGTGGACGGCTCTTGTGCCAGTGCCAGCACCTTGATGCCGCCGTCGGGTTCTTTTTTACCGGCGATGGCCGTCACTTTTGACGAGCCGATTTCAATCGCCACAATGAAGTTGTCCGGTGTTGCCATATATGCTTATTTATTTTTTTGTTTTTCGTTTTTTGCAAATAATCTGATTAGGGTGCTCCACGTTGAGGGCGGTGTATTTGTTCCAGCCCACCTGCGGCATTACTTTCGCATAAAAGTTCTTCAAGTTCTGGAATTTGCATTCGAGGCTGTCTGCCGTGCCGAAGAAAATCACTTGGTCGCCCACGCGAGGCGTCAGTTCAATCTTCTTGTCGGGGCGCACGTAAATCTGTTCAATCTGATTGTCCCAAAACTCATTGTTCTTGAAATAAAGCCCGAAGCGCACGAGGTGCTTTTTGGCAAAGTTGCGGTCGATGTTGCCTGTCGCCACCACGAGGTCCGCCACATAGCCTTGCGGGTTCATGGCGTTGCCGTTGGCGTCGAGGTAATAGTTGTCGCCGTCGTTGCCCATGATGCGCAGCAGCGGCAGGCGTTGCTCGATGAGCACGTTCACGGTGTTGCCGCTCGTCTTGTAGCACACCACGGAACTGATAAACGGGTTTTTGGCCAGCGTTTCCTCAATCTTTTGGCAACTGATTTCGTTCATCGGCCGCCCTACGGGATACAGGCGGGCTTTCTGCAACAGCCGCTCAGCCTCCGAGGCGGTGATGAAGCCCGCGTGCAGGCTGTCTGCCACGGTGAACGTGGCGCGGCGGCAGATGCTGCGGTCGCTCTCGCCGCTCAGCCTGATAAAGGCAAAGATGAGGTAGGCGCCGAGGCAGGCAAGCAGAAGAAGTTTCCCAAAAGTTTTCATGTAAACCCGTTTACTCGTTTACTAAATATTTCTCTCTAAGGATTTCAGTGAACATGGGCGCATAGTCGTCCACGTCGCCCGCGCCGAGCAGGATTAAGACATCGAATTCCTCGTTCTTGATAATGGCGGGCAGGTTTTTCTTCTCTACGATGCGCTTCTTCATATCGGGGCGCAGGCAGTCGAAGATGATTTGGCTCGTCACACCGGGAATGGGCTTCTCGCGGGCGGGATAGATTTCCGTGAGCAGCACCTCGTCGAGCAGCGAAAGGCTGTCGGCAAAGTCTTTGTAGAAGTCGCGGGTGCGGGTGTAGAGGTGCGGCTGGAAAATTGCCGAGATCTTGCGCCCTGCAAATACCTCGCGGATAGAGAGAATGCTCTGCCTGATTTCAGCGGGGTGGTGCGCGTAGTCGCTGAGGAAGACGATGCGGTCGGTCTTGAGCTTGAAGTCGAAACGGCGGTCAACGCCGCTGAACGTAGCCATGGCCTGCCTGATTTCGCCCGCGCCGGCGCCGGCCAGTTGCGCCAAGGCCATAGCGGCGATGCCGTTTTCAATGTTTACGCTTACCGGCACGCCGAGTTCCACGTCCTTAATCGGTTCGATGGGCGAAACGAGGTCGAAGACGATGCGCCCGCCGCCGATGCGCACGTTCTCTGCATGGAAGTCGCCTGCCTCGCGCGAATAGTCGTAGCGGCGCACGCCCTCTTGCAGGCGTTCCTTCATCTTCAAGCCGCGATGCACCACGAGTGCGCCTTCGGGACGAATGAGCGAGGAGTAATGCGCGAAACTTTCCAGATAAGCCTCCTCCGTGCCGTAGATGTCGAGGTGGTCGGCATCGGTAGCCGTAATCACCGAGGCGTAAGGACGCAGATGATGGAAAGAGCGGTCAAACTCGTCGGCTTCTATCACCACGAAGTCGCTTTGTGCGTTCAAAAGGTAATTTGTGCCATAGTTTTTCGTGATGCCGCCGAGGAACGCGTTGCAGCCGATGTGGCTTTGGTGCAGCAGATGGGCGGTCATGGCCGTCGTGGTGGTCTTGCCGTGCGTGCCGGCCACGCAGAGGCCGCGCATGGAGCGCGTCAGCGTGCCGAGCAGCTGCGCACGCTTTTGCAACTCGAAACCGTTTGCCTTGAAATAATTAAGTTCCTTATGGTCCTGCGGAATGGCAGGCGTGTACACCACCAGCGTGTGCTCCTTGTCGCGGCAGGCGGCGGGGATAAGGTCGGGGTTGTCTTCGTAGTGAATGTCTGCACCCTCGGCGCGAAGCTTTTCCGTGAGGGGGCAGCTGGTGCGGTCGTAGCCCGCCACGATGTAGCCTTTGGAAAGGAAATAGCGTTCCAAGGCACTCATGCCGATGCCGCCCGCACCGATAAAATATACTGATTTGAAATTCATTGTTCCTTATTTAGTTCTTTCCGCCAAGGCGATGACGATGTCGGCGATGTCGTCGGCGGCGTTGGGCTTGGCCAGTTTTAAGATGTTTTCGGCCAGCGATTTCAACTTTGTGTCGTCGTTCACCGTATTGATTGCCAGCGGCAGCAGCGTGCGGCGGGCGTTCTCGTCGGGCACGTAAATGGCAGCGTCCTTTTGCACGAGTGCCAGTGCGTTTTTCGTCTGATGGTCTTCCGCCACGTTGGGCGAGGGCACGAGGATAACGGGCTTGCCCAGCAGGCAAAATTCCGAGATGCTGCCCGCACCGGCACGCGAGATGACGAGGTCGGCGGCGGCATACGCCGTGGCCATGTCGGAGATGAAGTCGGAGAAATAAAGGTTGCCGGGTTTGCTCCGGCGGCTCATCTCTTCGTTGATTTCCGCGCTGTAATACTTGCCCGTCTGCCAGATAAACTGCACGTCCGTCTGCGCCTTGATGAGCGGCAGGTTGCCGAGCACGCTCTCGTTTATGGTGCGTGCGCCGAGCGAGCCGCCAATCAGGAGCACCGTGCGCTTGCCAGGTTGCAGTCCGAAACTCTTCACAGCTTCTTCCTTCGTGCATTTGGGCGCGGTGAGCCCGGCACGCACGGGGTTGCCCGTCAGCAGAATGCGGTCGGCAGGGAAGAAACGCTCCATGCCGTCGTAGGCAACGCATATCTTGGCGGCTTTCTTCGCCAGCAGCTTATTCGTCACGCCGGCGTAGGAGTTTTGCTCTTGCAGTACGGTGGGCACGCCCATCGACTCCGCCACGTTGAGCGTCGGGCCGCTGGCATATCCGCCCACGCCGACTGCCACCTGCGGGCGAAAGTCTTTAAGGATGCCTGCCGCCAACTTGCGGCACTTTATGATTTTCATCACTACGGCAATGTTCCTCCAAAGCCTCTTGCGGTCGAAGCCGGCAATGGGCAGGCCTTTGATTTCATAGCCTGCGGCCGGCACGCGCTGCATTTCCATTCTGCGTTCTGCGCCGACAAATAAGATCTTGGCTTCGGGGCGTTTGCGCCGTATGGCATCGGCAATAGAAACGGCCGGGAAAATATGTCCTCCCGTGCCTCCGCCGCTGATGATGATTCTCAGTTCATCGCTCATAGCTATTAATGTTGTCTGTTACAGCGCAAAATTAGCAATTATTTCTTGCTTTACATTAGCAGATAGTTGCTTTTTTTGAAACTTTCTTCTATGATAAAGCCAAAAATAAAGAGGGTGTGTCAAAAGGAATATTGTTGCAGATGTCTCCCCTGTAAGGGGAAAATAAATTAGCGTAGGGGCTTGCCCCTACGTATAGCGT
>JBJEAH010000168.1:0-34832 GCA_051868815.1 Alloprevotella sp. | reverse complement strand
GTTACGTAGCCCGCTACGCTCCCTCTTCGACTTACAATTTATCCTCGAAAGAAATACAAAATCTGCCAAAGCGAATTAATAGAACCCACCATTATTAAAATCAAGGTGCCACGAGGAGGGTCATCGTCACGGGGTCGAGCGTGGCGCGGCCTTCGGCCACCAAGAGGCGTACGGCGGCACGGTGCACGGCGGAGGAAATGCCGTTGTGGGGCAAGGCATCGGCGGCGCGGGGCGTGCCGTCGGCCAACAGGGCGGCGTAGGTTTCTGCCAACGCCTCGGGCGAGCAGTCGGGTTCTATCGCCGAGGCGGTTTCATCGAGGGCGCGGCGCGCCACGCATACATCGCAGTGCCCGCAGTCGGCGGCAGAGGGGTCGGAGAAATAATCCAAGAGCAGGCGGCTGCGGCACACGCCCTCCGTTTCGGCGTAGCCAAGGATACTCTCCACGCGGCGCACGTATTGCTCGCGGCGCGTGTCGTAGACGTCGGGCATCAGACTGATTTCCTCGCGCTCAAGGCGGCGCATCGTGAAGGTGACGCGCGAGATGCGCTTGCGCGGCACATAGTGGAGCACGCGGCGGCGCGTCAGGGCTTTGAGGGCTTCGTACACCTCGTCGCCCGTCAGCCCCGAGACCATGGCGAGCCGCTTCTCCTCAATCTGCACATACTCGGCAAACACGCCGCCGTAGAGGCGCAGCACGGCACGCAAGGTGCGGTCTTCCTCGCGCGGCAGGAAATTTAGGTCGTACAGGGCATCGCGCGTGACGAGAAACATGAGGCGCGACACGGTTTCGTCGTTCTCGTCGCGGTAGTTGATATAGCCCGCCCGCGTGAGCAGCTGCAGCGCGCTTTCGGCTGGCACGGGGAAGAGGCGGAAGCGGCGGCAAAACTCCGAAAGGCTGAACTCGTAAGTAACGCCCCGCCCGTCGCCGATGGCTACTTGGAGGAAGCAGCACAACTTCTCGTACACGCTGCGCACGTAGTCTTTCTCGGGAAAAGTGTCGGGAATGCGGCGGCGCATCTTCGTGCGGTCGCCGTTGTTGTAGAGCAGCACGGCATACGCCGTCGCGCCGTCGCGCCCGGCACGCCCCGCCTCCTGGAAGTACGCCTCGACAGAGTCGGGCAGGTCCATGTGTGCCACGAGGCGCACGTCGGGCTTGTCGATACCCATACCGAAAGCGTTGGTAGCCACGATGACGCGCACGCGCCCTGCCATCCAGTCTTTCTGCCGCAGCTCCTTGTCTAAGGGCGAGAGACCGGCGTGGTAGAAATGCGCGGCAATCCCTTCCTGGTTGAGCACGGCCGCAAGTTCGCGCGTGCCTTTGCGGCTGCGGGTGTACACCACCGCACTGCCGGGCACGCTGCGCAAAATGTGCAGGAGTTCCTTTTCTTTGTCGTCCGCGCGGCGCACCACGTAGCGTAGGTTTTTCCGCGCGAAACTCATGCGGTAGACACACTTACTGCGAAAGGCGAGGCGTTCCATCACGTCGTCCACCACCTCGACGGTTGCCGTGGCAGTGAGGGCGAGGACGGGGCAGGTCAGGAATTTGCGCAGTTCGGCGATGCGCAGATAGTGGGGGCGGAAGTCGTAGCCCCATTGAGAGATGCAGTGCGCCTCGTCCACGGCGATAAAAGAAACGGGAATGCGCGCTACTTTCTTCAAAAAGAGTTCGGAGGCCAGCCGCTCGGGCGATACATATAAGAATTTATAAGCCCCGAAAATGGCGTTTTCGAGACTGGTGAGGATTTCCTCGCGGCTCAGCCCGGAATGAATGGCGGCGGCGCGAATGCCCCGGCGGAGCAGGTGCTCCACTTGGTCGAGCATCAGGGAGATGAGCGGCGTGACGACGAGGCACACGCCGGGCATCATCATGGCGGGCAGCTGAAAGGTGATGCTCTTGCCGCCGCCCGTGGGCATGAGGCCGAGCGTGTCGTTGCCGCTCAGGATGCTGCGAATGATGTCGAGCTGTATGCCGCGAAAATCGTCGTAGCCCCAAATCTCCTTGAGCTTGCGGCGGCAGTCGTCGTCGGAGGGCGGCGCGGCGGGGTCGTAGGTCTCGGCGGGGTCGCCCTGCCCGCCGTTTACCACGGGAAAATAACTGTTGAGATAAGCCTCGGAAGCAGGACCGTAAAGCACGCCGCTGCGCACTTCGTCCTCCCTGCCCTCAAAAAACGGCACGCAATAAGGCGGCGCGGGGCGGTCTTCCGGTGCAAAGGGTATGTCGGCAAAGACCAGCCCAAGGCATTCGGGCAGTTCCTTGCTGTCGGGAAAAGGTATGTTTTCAGAAAGGGGAAGCATCTCAGGAACTGGGGCGGATGTCCTCGATTTGCAGCTGCACGTCGCCGCGCTTGTGGGTGTTTTCTTCTATCGAATACACGATGTCAAAGGCCTGTTTCGTCTTGATGAGCCTTGCCTGCGAGCTTTGGCCGAAGGCGATGCCGTTCATCACGGTGTTGCTCTTGTTGTCCACGAGTTCGAGCTTGATGTGCTCCTGTCCTCGCCCCACCACCTTACTCGTGCCGTAGTCGTAGACGCGGAAGGTGCAGAACACGGGGCGTGCATTGCCGGGGCCGAACGGGGCGAACCGCTTGAGCTGGCGGTAGAAGTCGAAATTCACGTCCTTGAAGTCGAGCACGGCGTCTACGTCGAGCGTGGCCTGCGTCTGCTCGTCCTTGATATGCTCCGCCACGTAGGCTTCGAAGCGTCGGGAGAACTCGGGCACGTTTTCCACCTTCATCGACAGGCCGGCGGCATACGTGTGCCCGCCGAAGTTTTCAAGCAAATCCTCGCAGCTCTGCACGGCCTTGTAAACGTCGAAGCCCGACACGCTGCGCGCCGAGCCCGTGGCCATGTCCTCGCTGCGCGTGAGCACCACGGCGGGGCGGTAATACTGCTCGGTGAGGCGCGAGGCCACGATGCCGATAATGCCCTTGTGCCACTCTTCGTTGTAGATCACCACGGCGCGGCGGTCGTCCAGCCCCGGGAGGTCGCGCACGAGTTCCACGGCTTCCTCCGTCATCTGCCTGTCGAGGTCTTTGCGCGCCTCGTTGTAGAGGTTGATGCGCTCCGCCTGCTCCATGGCCTCGGTGAAGTCGTTTTCCACCAGCAGCGCTACGGCCTCGCCGCCGCTCTGCATACGCCCCGAGGCGTTGATGCGCGGGCCGATTTTGAAGATGATGTCGTTCATCGTCAGTTCGCGGTCACCCAGCCCGCACACCTCGATGATGGCGCGCAGCCCCGTGCCGGGGTTGGTGTTCAGGCTGCGCAGGCCGTGATAGGCGAGTATGCGGTTTTCGCCCGTGATGGGCACGATGTCGGAGGCGATGCTCACCACGCAGAGGTCGAGCAGGGGCACGAGCCGCCCCTGCGCGATGCCGTTGCTCTGGGCAAAGGCCTGCATCAGCTTGAAGCCCACGCCGCAACCCGAAAGGTTGGTGTCGGGATAGCGGTTGTCGGTGCGCTTGGGGTTGAGTATGGCCACGGCGTCGGGCAGCGCGCTGTCGGGCACGTGGTGGTCGCAGATGATGAAGTCCACGCCGAGGCTTTTGGCGTAGGCAATCTCCTCCACCGCCTTGATGCCGCAGTCGAGCACGATGATGAGGCGCACGCCCGTAGCGGCGGCGAAGTCGATGCCTTTCTTGGAGATGCCGTAGCCTTCCTCGTATCGGTCGGGAATATAATAGTCGATATTGGAGCAGAATTGGCGCAGGAACTTATACACGAGTGCCACGGCGGTGCAGCCGTCCACGTCGTAGTCGCCGTAGACGAGTATGCGCTCCTTGCCCGCCAGCGCCTTGTTGATGCGCTCCACGGCCGTCTGCATGTCGTTCATGAGAAAAGGGTCGTGGAGTTCGGAGAGCTGGGGGTGGAAGAAGCGGCGCGCCGCCGCCGCGTCGCGAATGCCCCGTTCCAAGAGCAGGCTGCCGAGTGCGGGGTGTATGCCTATGTCGGCCGCCAGCTGCGCTGCCGCTGCGGCCGTCTGCACCGAAGCCGTCTTGAAATTCCATTGATAATTCATATATCGTGTGTTCTTATTTATCTGGTGATTAATTTGGATAAAAACCATTAAAAACATTTTCAATAAAATATCCAGCCTCGGTATGGATTAAGCATCAAGGTCTCACGGGTTTTTAATGTTTTTTTTCTTGCGGCGTTTGAAGCGGGCGGGAAACCGACCGCAGCCGTAGGGATTAAGGACGAGCGTGAGCCGTTTAGGCTCACAAGCCCGGCGTTAAGACCTGCGGCGTAGCCCTTGGGCTTCAAACGCAGCAAGCAGTTTTTCCAGGTTTTTATCCCCCAAAAGCAGTTTTGACTGTTTTTGTCCAAAAAACCAATTAGGCTTCCTTATTCGCCTCCACCCATTTGCGGGCATTCACAAAGGCTTCCATCCACGGCGTCACGTCCTCGCTGCGGCGTGCGGCGGGATAGTGGGGATTTTGCCAGGGATAGAAGGCGCGCTCCAAGTGGGGCATCATGGCGAGATGGCGGCCGTCGGGACTGGCAATGCCTGCCACGGCGTAGTCGCTGCCGTTGGGGTTGGCGGGATAGGCGTCGTAGGCATATTTAAGCACCACGTTGTAGGAGCTTTCAGGCAGCGGCAAACTGAACTTGCCCTCGCCGTGCGCCACCCAGATGCCGAGCGTGTCGCCGCTCAGCGAGCCGAACATCACGCTCTCGTTTTGCGGCACCTGCACGCCCACAAACGCACTCTCAAACTTGTGGGAGTCGTTGTGGAGCATTCGGGCGCGCTCCGTGTGCTCGGGATTGATGAGTCCCAGCTCTATCATCAGCTGGCAACCGTTGCACACGCCGAGCGACAGCGTGTCGCGCCGCGCATAGAAGCGGTCGAGCGCGGCCTTTGCCTTGGGGTTGAAGAGGAAGGCGCCCGCCCAGCCTTTGGCGGAGCCGAGCACGTCGGAGTTGGAGAAGCCGCCGCAGAAGACAATCATGTTGATGTCGTCGAGCGTCTCGCGGCCGGTGATGAGGTCGGTCATCATCACGTCCTTCACGTCGAAGCCTGCGAGATAGAGGGCGTATGCCATTTCGCGCTCGCCGTTCGTACCCTTTTCGCGGATAATGGCGGCCTTCACGCCGGAGGGCGTGCGGCGGTCGGGGTTGATGCCCAGTTGCGCGAAGGTGCCGGCAAAGGGTTTGCCGTCCAAGGAGTTGTGCCTGATGTCGAGGGTGAGGGGCTGCTGCTTGTAGTTTTCGAAGCGCAGACGGGCGCGGCCGTTCATGCTCTGCTTTTCATCGAGTTCGCACGACGTGGCATACCACACGTCGCGCAGGTAATCGATGAGGAACTGATAGGTCTTGCCGTCTTTCTCCACCATAATCTGCCGCTCTTCCGACGGGCGGCCGATGGCCATATATGCCACGCCGGCCTCGCCCATGATGTTCTCGAACGCTTCCTTGTCCTTGTCGGCCACCTGTACCACAACGCCGGGATTTTCGGCAAAGAGGGCGTGGATGAGGTCGCTCGCGCCGAAGCCGTCGAGGTTGATGTCAAGGCCGCCCTCGGTGTTGGCGAAGCACATCTCCAAGAGGCAGGTGATGAGACCGCCGGCGGAGATGTCGTGACCGGCGAGCACGAGCCCTTCCTTCACGAGCTGCTGCACGGCGCCAAACGCGTCGCGGAAGTATTCGGGGTTGGCCACGGTGGGCGCGGCGGAACCCAGGTAGCCGAGGCTTTGGGCAAAGGCGGAGCCGCCTAGGCGCTGGCTGTCATATGAGAAGTCGATGTGATAGAGCGTGGAAGCCATGCAGCCGGCATCGACCACAGGACCTACTACGCGGCGCACGTCGCTCACCTCGCCGCCCGCGCTCACGATGACCGTGCCGGGCGACACCACCTTCGTGCCGTCGGGATATTTCTGCGTCATGGAGAGGGAGTCCTTGCCCGTAGGCACATTTACTTTAAGGGCGATGCAGAAGTCCGACAAGGCCTTCACGCCGGCATAGAGGCGTGCGTCCTCGCCCTTCTGCGCACGGCAGGGCCACATCCAGTTGGCGGAGAGGCTCACGCTGTCGAGCCCTTCGGCCAGCGGTGCCCACACGAGGTTGGTAAGGCTCTCTGCCACGGCCAGCACGGAACCTGCGGCGGGGTCGATAAGTCCGGCCTGCGGGGCGTGACCAATGGCGGTGGCAATGCCGCTGCGGCCGCGATAGTCAAGCGCCACCGCACCGCAGTCTGCCAGAGGCAGCTGCAACTCGCCCTGCGTCTGCTGGAACGCCACCTTGCCCGTCACGCTGCGGTCCACCTTGTTCGTGAGCCAGTCCTTGCACGCCACGGCTTCGAGGCAGAGCACGTTGTTGATATATTCGTCTAATTCCGCAACGGAGTATTTCACGTCCTCGTAGCGGCGTTCCACGGTCTCGTCCGTCATCACCGTCTTGGGCGAATGTCCGAACATCTGCGCCACGTCGAGGTCGAAGGGGCGCTGGCCGTCGGCCTGCACAAACGAGAAGTGCGCGTCGCCGGTCGTCTCGCCCACCACGTACATCGGGGCGCGTTCGCGCTCGGCAATCTTGCGCACGTGGTCGAGGTGTTCCTCCTGAATGAGCAGACCCATGCGCTCCTGGCTCTCGTTGGCAATGATTTCCTTGGCCGAGAGCGTGGGGTCGCCAATCGGCAGCGCCGCCATGTCGATGCGGCCGCCGCATTCCTCCACAAGCTCCGAGAGGCAGTTCACGTGGCCTGCCGAACCGTGGTCGTGAATCGATACTACGGGATTTACCTCCTCCTCGCAGAGGGCGCGGACGAGGTTGTTGGCACGCTTCTGCATCTCGGGATTGGCACGCTGCACGGCGTTCAGCTCGATGCCGCTCGAATAGCGTCCCGTCTCGACCGACGACACGGAGCCGCCGCCCAGACCGATGCGGTAGTTGTCGCCGCCTACCACCACAACCTTGTTGCCCTTCTGCGGCGTGCCTTTCAGGCAGTCGCGGCGCGTGCCGTAACCCACGCCGCCGGCCAGCATGATCACCTTGTCGTAGCCGTACTGCTCGCCGTTCTCCGTGTGCTCGAAGGTAAGCACGGAACCCGTGATGAGGGGCTGCCCGAACTTGTTGCCGAAGTCCGACGCGCCGTTGGAGGCCTTGATGAGGATTTGCTCCGGCGTCTGGTAGAGCCAGGGGCGCGGGGCGAGCGTGTGGGTGCTCTCGGTGGATGAGGTGGCGAGCGGGGAGCGGTACGAGGTCATGTAGACCGCAGTGCCGGCTATCGGCCAGGAACCCACGCCGCCGCCCATGCGGTCGCGAATTTCACCGCCCGTACCCGTCGACGCGCCGTTGAAGGGCTCCACGGTGGTGGGGAAGTTGTGGGTTTCGGCCTTGATGGAAATCACGCTGTCTATGTCGGTCACGGCGAAATAGTCGGACGTGGAGTGGTCCTTCGGAGCAAATTGCTCGATGCGCGGACCTTCGGCAAACGCCACGTTGTCCTTGTAGGCAGAGACTATCTTATGCGGATTTTCCTGCGTGGTTTTCTTGATCATCGCGAAGAGCGAGGAGGGCATTTCCTTGCCGTCGATGATGAACGAGCCGCCGAAGATTTTGTGTCGGCAGTGCTCGGAGTTGATTTGCGCGAAGCCGAACACCTCGGAGTCGGTGAGTTTCCGTCCGAGTTGCTGCTCCACGCCGTGGAGATATTCGATTTCAGCGGGCGAGAGGGCGAGGCCTTCCTGCTCGTTGTAGGTTTCGAGGTCTTCGATATAGATGATGGGCGCGGGCGTGTGGTGCACGGTGAAGATGTCCTGATCCAGCCCGTCGTAGAGGCGTTGCAGCATGGGGTCGCAGCAGTCGTCGCCGGCATCGTCGGGCACGGGGAAGAACTCCTCTATACGCGCAATGCCGCAGAGGTTCATGTTTTGGGTAATCTCCACGGCATTGGTGCTCCAAGGCGTTATCATTTCGCGTCGCGGTCCGGCAAAGCGTCCTGCGAGCGTTTCATTGTCAAGCAATTCGGCGTTGCCGTAAAGCCAGCACAATTTCTTGCTTTCTTCTTCCGAAAGCATGTGGTCCACCTGCGTGGCAATGACGCTGCCGGCGGGGGTGCGGAAAAACAAAATCTTCATAAGGGGAGACAAAAAGGCTTTTGTAAATATTATATGTGTGCAAAATTACGATTTTCATACGAGATAATGAAATTTCGCGGCCTTGCAACGCGCCATTTGTCGGCGCAAGCCGGCAATTTTCCCGCAGATATTTTTTCCTGAGCCCGAAGAAATTTTTCCCAGATGCTTGAAATTTTTTCCTTTCCTATAAGAAATTTTTTGTTACAAACTTTGTAACATGTATTACAAACTTGCTAACATGTGTTACAAACTTTGTAATATGCGTTACAAACTTTGTAACAAACTTTTTCTGCGCAGATAGCAAAAAGTTTCTCACAAGACAGGAACAATCATCTCGGGGATAAGAAAAAATTGCAAGGAGACAAGGTCGCGGTTTATATATGAAGCCGCCGCCGCTCATACTAAGAAATAGCCCTTTTCTGCGCTGATAGTTTGCGCTTTATGGTATTTATCCATAACTTTGCAGAGATTAGGCGTTTCGCCGCACCCGAAGAGTCTGAAAAGCTAATTGAAAGAAATCGTATCTAAAACCAAAATAATCATCATGAAAGACCTCTCTTATCGCCTCACCGCCCTGTGTCTCGCAGCCGCGCCGCTCACGGCCACGGCACAGCTCTACGAGGTGGACCTCAGCAAGTATCGCGACTACGCGCCCGTGACGCGTACGGACAACTCGCTGCTCATGCCACGCAAGGTGGTCAGCACAAACGGCACTACGGCCACGCGCCCCGACCACGTGAACAACGCGGAAACGATGTACTTCCCGCCCGTGTTCAACCAGGCAGGCGGTTCGTGCGGCTCGGCATCGCGCATCTGCTACATGTTTACCCACGAACTCAACTCTTTCCGCGACCTCGACGGCAAAAAGGCGGAAAACTATTATCCCTCCCACTTCGTGTGGCTGCTCACCAACGGCAACTCGGGCAAGGACGAGTTTGTGACGAAAGTGGGCGTGCCCTCCGCCGCCCTCTACGGCGGACAGACCTATTCCTCGCTCTTCGGCAACCAGGACTGCGCCTCCAACAACTTCGGCTGGATGCAGGGCTACGACAAATGGTATGCCGCCATGCAAAACCGCATGGAAGCACCCTGCAACTTCCCCCTCGACGTGAGCACCACGGCGGGACGCGAGGCTGTGAAAAACTGGCTGTGGAACCACAACGGCGACACGGACTTCCACAGCGGCGGCATCGTGGGCATAGGCGTGGCCAGCGGGCTGACTGCGGGCATGATACCCTCTACCGCCGCCAACATCGCAGCCGGAGCGGACGGAAAGAACTATGTGAAGAAATGGGGCACGACGGTGGACCACGCCCTCACGATTGTGGGCTACGACGACCGCCTGGAGTTTGACCTCGACGGCAACGGCGTGGCGGGCGAAACCTCCAAGGACGAGGTGGGCGCGTGGATCATCGTGAACTCCTGGGGTTCGGGCTGGATGAACAACGGCTTCATCTACTGCCCCTACGCCTACGGCGGCGCATGGTTTACGAGCGACGGAAAGATGGGCGACACGGCGTGGTGGAAGCCCGAGATATACAAGGTGCGCAAAAACTACACGCCGAAGCGCACCATTAAGCTCGAGATGGACTACACGCGCCGCAGCGAACTCTTCCTCTGCGCCGGCGTATCGACCGACCTCAACGCCACGGAGCCCGACGTGACCGTGCCTTTCGAACACTTCAAGTTTGCCGGCGACGGCAACTACGGCAACACGAACCCCGCGCCCGCCATTCCGATGCTCGGCTACTGGGCCGACGGCAAGCTGCACCACGAGCCGATGGAGTTTGGCTACGACCTCACCGACCTCGTAGCGCCCTACGGCGACCAGCCGCTCAAATATTTCTTCATCGTGCAGACGAAGAGCTGGGCCATCGGTTCGGGACATATATATAAAGCCTCTATCATCGACTACGAGCAGGGACTGGAAACGCCCTTCGCCATCGACGGAAGCGTAGACATCAAGAACGCGGGCAACCAGACGGTTATATCCGTGGTGATACAGGGCGAGGTGTACAACGCCCCACAGAACCTCTCTGCCACTGGCACAACCCTCGCGTGGTCTGCCCCCGTGCGCTGCGCCCACACGCTGACAGGATATAAAGTTTACAAGGGCACGAGCCTGCTCGCCACGCTCCCCGCCTCTCAGCGCACGTACGACTTCGGCGACGCGGCGGGCAACGTGTTCGCGGTGACGGCACTCTACGGCGACATCGAAAGTCCCAAGGCCACGGTCACCGTGCCCACGGCGACGAGCGTGAACAAGGTGATGAACTTCAACCAGTCGGGCTTCACCATTCCCGGCGCGTTCAACAGCCGCTACGACAAGGCAACCATTGAATACTGGATACGGCCCACGACGCTGTCGGACTGGAACCAGGCGGCCGGTCCGGGCTGGGGACAGTTTATGATGCACGCCAACGCCGACGGCACGTTCACCGCAGGCTGGGACACCTCCAACCGCGTGAATACGGCATCGGGCACACTGAAAACGAATACGTGGAAGCATATCGCCGTGGTGGTGGACGGCAACACCTTCACCGTCTACGTCAACGGCACGCAAGCCGGCACCATCACCTCCGACAGCTACTCGGGCATCGGCGGCTTCGGCGACCTCTGCTTCGCACAGCCCGGCGCTGTGGCGAGCAACGCCATGAACGGCAGGCTGGAAGAGGTGCGCCTGTGGCGCACGGCACGCACGGCCGCGCAAATCCAGGCCGACATGTATAAGGAATACGGCGAGGCCGGCTTGCCCGACGGACTGATTGCCTACTTCAAAGGCGACATGATTACGGAAAACGGCGAAACGAAGTACCGCAACGCCCTCGGCAAGAACCACGGCATTCTGCACGACTCGAAAGCCACGAACGTGAGCAGCACGCAGCCCGCCATACAGGCTTCGACCGACCTCTCCTCGCTCGTCATCAACGTGCCTGCCGAAGGCGTTAAGGCGGGCGTGCCCGCCGTGTTCTCCGCCACCTGCTCCGACGGCGCGAACACGCTGAAATGGACGGCGGCAGGCGCAGGGGCCAGCAACCTCATCGCCACCCGCCCGACGCTTACCTTCACCTCCTCGGGCCAGCAAACCGTGACGCTCACGGCGGTCGACAAGAACGGCACGGAGAAGAGCGTGAGCCGCACCATCACCGTGGGCTCCGCGCCCGCGCCCGATGCCTCGTTCACGCCGAGCACGGAGACGGCGCAGGCCGGCACCCCGATTTCGCTCATTGTGGACAATCCCGTGGAGGGCTATCTGTACAACTGGAGCATGCCGGGCGCAAAGGAGGAGACCTCTACCCGCGTGAACACGCCCGTGACATATCTCAAGCACGGCACGTACACCGTGACGCTCAAAGTGACCGCCGCCGACGGACGCACTGCCACGAGCAGCCGCACCATCAGTATCTCGGAAGTGCCGCCCGAAGCCGCCATGCTCATCTCGCCCGCCGTGATCGTGAAGGGTGAGACCGCGCAGCTCACCGACCAAAGCAAGAACGCACCCTATCGCTGGCGCTGGACGCTCGACAACGGCGCGAACCAATACATCATGACCAGCCAGGACGGCGTAATCGCCCCGACGCAGCCGGGCGTGTACAAGGCCACGCTCGAGGCTGCCAACGGCAGCGGGTCATCAAAGGCAGAACAGGAACGCGCCCTTATCGTTTGCAACGAGGATAGCGAGAACGGCCTCTACTTCTCAGGCAACGCCAAGGTGACCGCCGCGAATATTCCCACCGTGGCGGGCACGTCGCAATTCACCATCGACTGGTGGATGCAGGCGGGCACGGTGGACAACACGTGCAACGGCATCGGCGACGCCTCCTCCACGCTGCTCCTCACCACCACGGCAGGCGGCGGCATGGAAGTGAGCATCAACGGCACGTCGGTAAAGACTACTTACAACGATTTCATCATTCCCGGTCAGTGGCACCACTATGCCATTACGCTCAACGGCTACGAAGTGGCCTTCTACCGCGACGGCGAGAAATGCTATTCAAAATACCTTTGGAACACCTCGCTGCCCACGCTCTCGAAGTTCTGCATCGGCACGAGCGACGCGCCAATGAACGGACAGATTGACGAGTTCCGCGTGTGGACGCAGGCACTTTCGCAAGAACAGCTTCGCGCCTATGCCAACGGGACGATTAAGGACATCGCCGCCGCGCAAAGCAATCTCGGTCTGAAACTCTACTATCAGTTCAACCAAACGGGCGGCAACGTGACCGACGCCACCTCGAACGGCAACATCGGCACGCGCTCGGGCTTCGGTCCCGACGGCGACGCCTGGGGACAGTCGAAAGGCGTGTTCTGCCTCAACTTCGGCGAGCGCACCACGCAGGACGTGACGGCGAATTATCTCAAAAACTACGCCGCACCCTATACGCACACTTCGACGCAGACCAACACGACCGTGAGCAACCGCTTCTACGCCATTACGGACTGGAAGCAGGAGAACGCCACCGTGAGCGACGGCGTGACGACAGGCGTGCACGTGGACACGCAGAAGGACGACCTGATGACGATGACGACCATTTGGGACGGCTTCTCGACGCTCTCGAACCACAAGGTTTGGCAAAAGGTGAAGCTGCCCGCAGGCCACTATCTCTTCTCTGCCAACTACCACACGAAGTGGGAAGGACAGCCGGGACGCTCATACGTGGCCGTAGCTGAGGGCGACGGGCTGCCCGACACGCAAGACCTGCAAGCCGATGCGCTGGCCTACACGCAGATGCAGGAGCGCAGCACGTCGGTGAAGAGCAACAGCGTGGACTTTGCCCTTGCCGATGAAACGGAAGTGTCGCTCGGCCTCGTGGTGAACATGAGCGAGAAGATTTGCCTCGCCATCAACAGTTTCACACTCTCCCGCTACGACGGCGACACGGTGACCGACGGCACGATTTCCACCGACATCGAAATGCTTCCCGCCGAAACGCAGCCGCAAGATGCCGACTGCCGCCGCACGGGCATCTTCGACCTGAGCGGCCGCCGCATCGCCGAACCCGCCGAACCGGGCATCTACATCATGAACGGCAAGAAGGTGATCGTGAAATAAATCTGCTTTGCGAGTAGGGGCGTTCTGCAGAGTGCCCCTACACGCAAGCCATGGCGCATTTCCATAAAACAAAATACAATAAAGGAAGCGGGATGTGTCAAAATGAATATTGTTGCAGATGTATCCCCTGTAAGGGGAAAAAAATTAGCGTAGGGGCTTGCCCCTACGTATAGCGATGTATGTACGATTGCCCCTGTAAGGGGCTTATAATTAAATGAGCACTCTTTAAGAGTTATAATTATAAGCCCCTTACAGGGGCAATCGTATTCTGTCGTCTTTCCACAGGGGCAAGCCCCTGTGCTGTATTATTAAGCCCTTTTCAGGGCTTACATGCACATTTTGACACAGCTCCTTTCATTTTATTCTTAAAACAACCCGCTATTGGATTTGCACCGTGCCGCCTTCGGCATCTACGGTGCAGGTCATCTGTCCGCTGCTGTAATAATATACGCCGTCGATGGATATGGCTTTCGACTTCGCGCCCGTGGCAGAGATGTCGATAAAGCCGCCGGCAAATGTCATGTCGCCCTTCACCTTGATGCCGCGGCATTTCGACTCGAGCGTGGCATCGCCGGGCATGTAGGTAGTGCCCGTCACGGTCATCTTAATCGTTGTGCTGCCGCCCTCGGCTTGTGACACGAGCAGGTTGGTGCCTGCGCTGATGCCCTTCGCGCCGTTGCCGCTCACGGTGGCGGTGATGCTGCCGCCGCTGAAGGCCATGTCGCTTTCGCTCTTTATGCCCTTGGTGTCGTCGGCCGCCACGTTAAGCACGAAGGTACCGGCGTTGATGAACGTCTGGCCGTTGTACTCGTCGAGCGGGTCCTTCGTCGCCGACACGTCGATGCAGTCGCCCTGCACGCCAGTGATGTTGAACGTGCCGCCGTCGGTTTGCAGATATTGCTCCACGTGCATGCCGTCGCTGAGCGCGGAAGTGACGTTGAACGTGCCGAAACTGCTCTTAAACTGCGTGTATTCGTCGGAAGCGTAGGCGTGCTTGGTGCGGCCGGAGAGGTTGAGCGTGCCCGCGCCGCTGAACTCGGCATGGCCGTTGATGAAGAAGCAGGCCTTGTGCGCGCCGCCTGCTGCATCGGCGAGCGTGGAGGCTGTGCCTTCGGGCAGCACCACGGCGATGCGCTTGCCGTTCTCGATGTCAATGGCCGCGCCCGTAGTGGAAGTGAGGTTGAGATTGTTGAGCACGACGGTGCTCTTGTATTCGCCGTCCATGAAGAACGAGCCGCCCTCCGACGTGCCCGAGAGCGTGTAAGTCACCTCCTCTTGCAGGGCGGCATCGGCAATGATGCTCACGTCTGCGCTGAGAGCACCCACCGTGACGAGGGCGGCGATGTCGCCGGAGACGGTGACAAAAGCCTTGTTGCCTGCATAATCCACGTTGATGCTATTGGGCGTAAATGTGCTAAGTTCGTTCGTGACCTTGATGCTGTCGATTTCAGCCGTGGAGAACGAGCGTCCCAAAATGGTGAGCGTCTGCCCGCCGTTGGAATAGGTCATCGACTCGAGCAGGCTGGCGGGGTAAACATACGTCACCGTGCCTTGATGCACGCGGAGCTGCTGCGCCGAAGCGGTGAGGGCGAGGCAGCAGAAAAGGGCTATTGCGGAAAATATCTTTTTCATCGTGCGAGTACTTTAATGGTTTGACCTGCTGCCTTCATCACATAAATGCCCTTGGCGAGCTTTGCAGAGAGTGCGCCTCTGCCGCTTGCCACGGCCTTGCCGCTTGCATCGTAAAGGCGGATCATGGTGTCGCCGTCGGCAGCTGCGGCGTGCAGGCTGCCCTCATCGAGACACCAGTCCAGCGCTTCGGCCTCGCCCGCGCCGACTTTGTCAATGCCTGTGCGCTCTGAGGCGAAGAACATTGAAGCGAGGTCGGAGAGCGCTATGTCGAGCGTTTCCGTGCCGGCGGTGGCCAGCATCTTGCCGTCGGCAAACGTGATTTTAAGTCCGGCTGCGGCGATGCTCTGCTCCGTGCCGTCGGCAGTGCGGAACGTGAGGTAGCCGTAGTCCTGCGCCTGCGCCGCGAAGGCCGGCAGGCACATCAAAAGGAGTAAGATTCTTTTCATAAGCAAAATGAGACTAAGTAGGGGCGTTCCGCAGAACGCCCGCCAAATAAACGGGATGGCAATAAATATGAATAGGTATGCCGCAAAATTATGCGGCATCTGTTACAAAGAAATTAAGTGGGGAAGAAATTTTTCAAGTTTTCTCAAAACTTGAACTTATACCCCACTTCGAGGACGTGCAGCTTGCCATTGCTGTCATCGTCCTGCCCGTCGTCGTAGAGATAGGCGAGCGAGAGCGTGTGCTGCTTGCCTATTTTCCAGTCCGCCCCCACGGTGTAGCGCGTCTTTTCGAGATACATGCCCTCGGAAAGGTTGTTGCTGAACTCTACCGTAACAAACGGATCAACGGGACAGCGGGGAATGTTATAGTCGAGGGCAAAGCGCGAGCGCAGGTAGTGGCGGTTCTTTGAAGCCTTGTCGTCGGTTTCCTTAATATAAACCTGCTCGTACTCTGTATATTTCTCCCCATTATAAACATACGTGTCGCCGATAAAGCCTGGGGAGGCAAGGTCGCGATAGCGCTGGCGGTAGGTGTCGCGGTTGCAAGTCGCGGAGTTGTAGCGCGTGAACTGATAGCGTTCGCGCACGGAGAGCGAGAAGCGACCGAGGGTGAGCTTTGCCGACACGTCGAACCAGGCGCGGTGCTTGTTGCGCCAATAGCCGTGGTCGATGATGGAGTCCACGTTCCAGCCGTTGCGCTTGCCTTTCTGCGTGTAATTCTCCTTAGCTTTGATGCCCTTGTCCTCCTGCGGGTTGCGGTCGCGGAGGAAGGCGTAGCCCGTGCCGAATTTCACGGAAAAGGCGTTTTTCTTATCGCCAAACTTAATGGTCTTGAACGGTTTGTAACCCAGTCCCAGCGACACGCCGTGGCGCGAAATGGCATTGAGGTTTTGCTCCGTGCGGAAGTCGTAGCCGAAGTCGGCAGAGAGATGCTTGCAGATGCTTTTCTCCACCGAAACTTCCGTCCAGAGCCCGAAGTCGTCGCCCGCGCGCATTTGCGGCATCGCGGTAAAGAAGGAGGCCAATAATAACAGGGTGAGATGTCTAAAACGCATTGTCGGCAGGTACTTTAAGGATACGGTCCACGGCTTTGATGCGGTGGGTGGGGTCTTTATAGAACACGCGCAGCATCGTCATGTCGGTGAGGAAATCCACCGCGCCCACGTCCACGCGCAGTATTTCCAGCCCAAGGCGCTTTTCGAGGTCGGCCACGAGTTCGTCGTAGCGTTCGGGCTTTATGAGATCGATATTGTCATACTTCACAAACTTGCAGCCCTCGCGGTAGGCCGAGAGGAAATTCTCCGACACCCACACCACGATGACAAACAGCACGTTGATGATGAGCCGTCCGAGGAAGTTAATGTCGTCTATCTTGCCGTTGAGCACCGAGAGTGCCACGAGGAAAAACAGGTAAGTCATCTCGCGGATTGGCACACTCTCCGTGCGATAGCGAATGATGCCAAAGATAGCAAAGAGCCCAAGCGCCGCGCCGATGCCCATGTCGCTGCTGTCCTTGAGCAGCACGCCGATCAGCATGAAGATGCTCACTGAAAGCATCAGGAAGGTGAAGTAATAGTCGCGGCGGTGACCTTTGGGATAATAGAAGAAATGCACGATAATCCAAACGACCACGAGATTGAGGAGAAAACTCATGCACAGCTGTGCGATGCCGGGAGTGAAGGCAAAATTGCTTGCGCTAAAAAAGTCGGCGAAAAAGTTGTTCATGACATTTAATAGAAAAAAAGGAATAAGGTTTTTGTAAAGTTATGATTTTTGTGATGGTCTTCGCGATGTAATTAGTAGACGAGTTTTTGAGTAAACGAGTAGACGAGTTTACCAACGTTTGTGCAAGGCGAGAGCAGAAGCCAAGTTTACTTGGATTATGCCGAGCCGCCGCCAAAGGTGCATTTATATGAACTCTTTATTGCGCCCCGCGCTCCACAACCTTGTTGATTTTGATGATGCGCTTCTTGAAGCGGTTCACGCGCACGCCGTCGTTGGTGAGTGCCGTGCCGATGCAGTATTTGCTGAACCCCGAGGGCTTGATGCGCAGCTCGCGGAGCATGGGCAGAATGGGCGAAGGCACGCGGCCGTCGCGCTTGAGCTCGATGATGGCGATGTTGTCCATGTCGTGCTCCGTCTGCGTTTCATAGTTGAAGAACTGCAGGTCGAAGTCAATCGTCAGGCGTTCCGTCTTGTCGTAGTTCACAAGCGTGATGCGGTTGAAGCGGTTGCCGAGGGCGGGCACGATGTCGGAGAAGGTGTAGCCCGTGAGTTTCGTGAGAAACTCCTCGCCGGCATGCTCCTTGATGACGGCCTCGAGCGAGGGCACAGCCACGCGCTTCTTGGCGGTCTTGCCGTGGTTGTCCTTCTTCTTCACTTCGAGAAAGGTGTGGTTGGAATCGAGATAGGTGCGCACCCTCACCTTGGTGCGCGGCCTGTGCCCGCACTGATGCGTGCGGAACATGACGTGCTCCTCGGGGTCTTCCCAATATGTGGTCTGATAGGGGCTGTAAGGGTGTCCGCCCGTGTTTTGCGCGAAATAGCTGCCGCAAGCCATTTGCAGCAGTTTCTTGAGCGTTTCCACGTTGGTGACGAACTTCGTGTCCATTCTGTTCATCAGGCGAATGGACGACATTTCGTCGAGCGTGATGGGCGGCATATCCTTTACAATCCCGGCTAATTCCTCTGCGTGCTTTTCCATAACACGGGCAAATGTAGGGAATAAAACCAAGGTTTGCAAACTTTTCGTTACAATTTTGTAACAATGCGCCGCCATTCTCGCGTTTTCCGCTCCTATAGAGGGCGTTTTCCGATGCATTCAGCAGGATTGGCGGGCGGGAAACAACGCGCCCCCGCGCCGCTTCTGTTTCTTAATAGAAGAAAGGCAAAACTTGTTAATTCCGTTTCGCTCTCTGCGCAGGGAGTTGATGGCGCGTTTGCAATCGTTAAGGCGGCGCGGCGCGAAAGTTTAGGGATAATTAAGACAACGAAAATTTGCTCCGGGAAAAAATCGATGAAAATCAAGGAGATTTTCACTTTCAAGCACATCGTAAAAACTATCAAGGAGCAAATTTTTACGCTCTTGCTGATAATTTTCACGATCCTATAAGATAATTTTTTACGCTCATATAGGATAGTTTGCCCTCAAAACGCAAAAAGAGGAAAAGCCTGCGCTCTTCCTCTTTCTGCTGATGCAAAGATATGATTTTTCATCGGTCTCGCCAAAACGCGCCCGGTTGTGACGCGGGCTGGCAATGGCGGCCGGCCGCATGGTTGCGGGCGAAGGTTCCGGCAGGGCTATTCTCCGCACACGTCTTTTATATTGTCCAGAATTTCGTCGGCGAGGCGTTGCGTGTTGCGGTAGCGCATGTATCCGAGGATACCGCCCACGACACCGCCCACCGCGCCGCCTACTATCATGCCGAGGGCCAAATCCTTGTTTGCCTCAGTCTGCCATATTTCCCAAACAAGCCAGCCGAACCACACGGCAAGAAACGGGAACACGCCGCGCAGCCACCGCTGCCCCATCCGCTTCATACGCGCCACCTTGCGCCCCACTTCCACGAGGCGGCCCGTGGAAATCTCCTCCGCGCTCAATCCGCGATGCGCCCACACGGTGTAGCCTATGGCGGCAAGCATGAACACGGTGGTGGCGAGCGAGAACCACAGCGTAAGGCCCATGTTGAAGAACACGATGTTGCAATACACGAGGGCAAACGCACCCAAAACGTAGACGAACCGCGCCTCGCGGTTAAGGCTGCGCATCTTGCTCTTCATGGCGCGCCGCATGAGACGGTCGCTGACGATGTCCTGCCTTTCGATGGTCTTCTTGAGCAGGGCGATCTGCTCCTTCATTTCCTGCCATTCGGCTTCTATAATATTATTGTCCATAATAAGAAAGCGTTAGTTCAGTCCGACATTTGTTTCAGCGTTTCCTTGATGCGGTAGAGCCGCACCGAGACATTCTTGGGCGTGATGCCGATGATAGAGGCTATCTCCTCGTAGGTCATGCTTTCGAGCCAGAGCAGCACGATGGCGCGGTCCACGGGGCGGAGGCGGTGGATACGGTCGTAGAGCTGCTTGATTTGCCGCCCGTCGTCGTCGGCAGGGTCGTAGAGGTCGGTGTCGATGTCGAGGGGAATGGCCTCGCGCCGCTTTTTCTTGCGTTCGGCGGAGATGCAGGTGTTGAAACTCACGCGCCACACCCACGTGCGCTCCCGGCTCTCGCCCCGAAACTTGTCGAAGCCCTGCCACAGGTTGACGAGAATGTCCTGAAAGAGGTCGCTCACTTCGTCGCTGTCTTTCGAGAACATGTAGCAAACGGTGTAGATAGTGTCTTTGTTGTCGCGCACCAACCGCTCAAAGTCTTGTTCGCTGGTATTTTTCATATAACCTATTGACGCTTTTTTCGCCCAAAAACTACATTTTTCGGCGAAAATAAACAGAAAAAGCCGCATAACGGACACGCGGAGCGCGGAAAAGCGGTTTTTATAGAAGAAAAATGCATAACTTTGCCTATCCGCATACATATAATATATATCTACAAATAAATTCATCATGCGTCCAAACATTGCCATAATCCTCGCGGGCGGCATCGGAAGCCGCCTCGGGCTGAGCACGCCGAAGCAGTTTTTCAAAGTGGCCGGCAAAATGGTTGTGGAGCACACCATAGACGCTTTCGAGCGCAATCCGCACATCAGCGAAATAGCCATCGTGTCCAATCCCTTCTACGTGGCCGACATGGAGAACATCGTGCTGCAAGGCGGCTGGAAAAAGGTGAAGCGCATCCTCAAAGGCGGCAAGGAACGCTACGACTCCTCGCTCGCCGCCATCCGCGCCTATTCGGGGCAGGACGTAAACCTCGTGTTCCACGATGCCGTGCGGCCGCTCGTGTCGCAGCGCATCATCGACGACGTTTGCGACGCGCTCACACGCTGCGAGGCCATCGACGTGACGCTCCCCGCCGTGGACACGATTATCTGCGCCGAGGGCGACCACATAGGCAGCATTCCCGACCGCTCGCTCCTGCAACGCGGGCAAACGCCCCAGGCCTTCCGCCTCAGCGTGATTGAAACGGCCTACGAACGCGCCCTGAAAGACCGGGATTTCAAGGTGACGGACGACTGCGGCGTGGTGGTGAAATACATGCCCGAGGTGCCCGTGTATCTCGTGCCGGGCGAAGAGGCCAACATGAAACTCACCTACAAAGAGGACACGTACCTCATCGACAAGTTCTTCCAGCTGCGCGGCAGCGAACTGCCCGCCGCACCCGCCTCGCTCGACGCGCTGCGCGGCAAGGTGGCCGTCGTGTTCGGCGGCAGCTACGGCATCGGCCACGACATCGTGGGCCAGCTCTATGCCGCCGGCGCACGCGTCCATGCCTTTGCCCGCAGCACCACGGGCACCGACGTGGGTTGCCGCGAGAGCGTGGCGGAGGCCCTGCAAAACGTGGCAAAGGCAGAGGGGCGCATCGACTATATCATCAACACCGCCGGCGTGCTCAACAAAGAGCCGCTCCACGCCATGGCGCAGGAAACCATCGAGACCGCCGTGCGCACCAACTATATGGGCACGGTGAACGTGGCGCTCGAAGCCTATCCCTACCTGAAAGAGACGCGCGGCAAACTCGTGTTCTTCACTTCGAGCAGCTACACGCGCGGACGCGCCTTCTACAGCATCTATTCCTCCACAAAGGCCGCTATCGTAAACTTCGTGCAGGCCGTGGCGCAGGAATGGGAGACAGCCGGCATCGCCGTGAACTGCATCAACCCCGAACGCACCAAAACGCCGATGCGCGTGAAGAACTTCGGCACCGAGCCCGACGACACCCTGCTGCGCAGCGAGGACGTGGCGGAAGTGACCGTGCGCTCGCTGCTCTCCGACTACACCGGGCAGGTAATCGATGTGAAAAGAAAAAAATAACTCCCGTGAATACTCCCCTGCAAATCCATCAGCGCGAGCACCTGCGTGCCGTGCAGCTCAAGCAACTCGGCATACTCTGCGAAATAGACCGCATCTGCCGCAGGGCGGGCATTGACTACTGGCTCGACGGCGGCACGCTGCTCGGCGCCGTGCGCCACGGCGGCTTTATCCCCTGGGACGACGATATCGACATCGCCATGCGCCTCGCCGACCTGCCGCGCTTCGTGGAAACGGCGCGGCGCGAACTGCCGCCGCACCTGCTGATGCAGACGCCCGACACCGACCGCGACGTGCGCATGCCTATCTACAAGGTGCGCGACACGAACTCTTTCCTCGTGGAAGCGGCCGACGACTTCACGCGCGGCTACGCCAAAGGGCTTTACGTGGACATCTTTCCCATGATGCCCTACCCCGCCTTTTCGCGCCGCTTCGTGAAGCGCATCGCCAAGGGCTACTGCCGCGCCAACGCCATCCTCAACAGCCAGCACTATTACAGCCTGCGCTCCGCCGCCGAGTTTTTCTACTTCGGCATCAAGCGCGCCTGCTGCGCCGCCCTGTGGCACATCGGGTCGCTGTTTTTCAACAAAAAGGAGTTTTTCTCCAACACGCTCAACAACAACGGCTACGGCATCATGCACCGCACCGCCGACATCTTCCCCCTTTCGGAAATCTCTTTCGAGGGCAAAACTTTCCGCGCCCCCGCCTCGCCCGACCATTATCTGCAAGACCTTTATAAGGACTACATGAAACTGCCGCCCGAGGACAAGCGCACGGGTCACGCCGTTTTCTTCTGCGAAGAACTATGAGTAGGGGCGTATCGCATACGCCCGGAATATAATTGCCTCGCCGGCAATTATGATACAAACCGTAAACGCCGCCAATCTTTCTAAAAAATCTTTCTCCCCATGCTTGACATCTCTGTCCTTATCCTTTTCTTCAACCGCCCCGAGTCGTTGGCAAAAGTCTTTGAGCAGGTGCGCAAGGCTCAGCCGGCACGCCTCTTCCTCTACCAAGACGGGCCGCGCGGCGAGAAAGACCTGCCGGGCATTCAGGCCTGCCGCGACATCGTGGCGCAGGTGGACTGGCTCTGCGAGGTGCATCGCAACTATCAAGAAAAAAACATCGGGTGCGACCCTGCCGAATACCTGTCGCAAAAGTGGGCGTTCTCCATTACCGACAAATGCATCGTGCTCGAAGACGACGACATCCCCTCCGTCAGCTTCTTCCGCTTCTGCAAGGAAATGCTCGACCGCTACGAGCACGACGAGCGTATCTCTATGATTTCGGGCATGAATTACGACGAGCAAACGCCAATGCCCTACGACTACTTCTTTGCCACCACATTCTGCATCTCGGGCTGGGCAACATGGCGACGCGTAGTGGACCTCTGGGACGATACTTACTCTTTCCTCGACGACGGCTACAACCTCGCGCTGCTCGAAGCCCTCATCAAGGAACGCCGCTACCAGAAAGACTTCGTGCCTTTCTGCCGCTACCACCGCGCATCGGGCAAAGCGTATTACGAAACGATTTTCCACGCCGCCATTTTCTTCTCAAACGGTCTCAGCATCGTGCCGCGCGTAAATATGGTGACCAACCTCGGAGCGTGCGGCGAAGGCATTCACCTCAGCGGCACGAACGACGTGCTGCCCCGCGCCTACCGCCGCATTTTCGAGATGAAGGCCCACGAACTCAACTTCCCGCTGCGCCACCCGCGCTATATCATTGAAGATGTGGGCTACAAAAACCGCATGTTCCGCATTCAGGGCTGGGGACATCCGTGGGTCAAGGCGGCCCGCTCGCTGGAAGAACTTTGGCTCAACCTGAAAAAGGGCAATTTCCGCCGCATCGGCCAAGCCATGACGGCACGCCTGCGCAAACTTGCGGGCAAGGCGCGGTGGGACTAAGGTCAAGTCGTCCGCCCATTCAAATCCTACATATTTACAGGCCTATTAAGAGATTCTGTGTCAAAATGTGCGTGTAGCCATGAAATGTCGTGCAAATGAACGCAATCAAGTTTACTTGAATTGCCGAGTGCAGCCGACATTGCCCTGAAAGGGCTTAATAACAAAGCACAGGGGCTTGCCCCTGTGGAAAGACGATAGAACACGATCGCCCCTGTAAGGGGCTTATAATTAGAACTTAATAAAGTTCCTTTTTTAATTATAAGCCCCTTACAGGGGCAATCGTACTTGCAACGCTATGCGTAGGGGCAAGCCCCTACGCTAATTTATTAGCCCCTTGCAGGGGGACATCTGCAACAATATTCATTTTGACACAGCTCCTCTTTTTGCTCAAAAACGCAGTTGGTCGTTAAAAAAGTGCCGTTGGTCGAATTTTGTTGTAACAAAATCTTAATGCCAGTAATTTTGTAACTTTAATTATTGTCTATACGCGGCAAAGCCGAGCTTGGGCTGGCCTTCTGCATAACGCCCCTACTGCCGAAACTCGCGCACGCGTATATATATTATATGTATGGCAAATAATCCAAACGTTACGTATATGCAGAAATCTCTACTCTTTCTCTTCTTCCTCGGCGCAGGGCTCACGGCGCGCGCCGAGTGGGTGGTGGTGCAGCAAGACGGCAAGGCGGCAGCGGTCAGCCACGCCGACGTGCGGCGCATCACGTTCGAGGGCGGCAACATGGTGACCCTCATGGCCAACGGCACGCAGCAGAGCGTTCCTATCGCCGACATCGACAAATGTCTCTTCTCCGCGCCCACGCAAACGGGCATCAGCCCAGCCGCCATGCCGCAGCCCGCCGTGCGCTTTGCAGGCGACGAGATGACTGTCTCGGGCGCAGCCGACGGCGAAGCGCAGGTCATCGCCGCCGACGGCACGTTGGTGCATTGCGGCAAAATCATCGGCGGCACGGCCACGCTCTCGCTCGCCGGGTTGCCGAGGGGCGTGTATTTGGTGAAAACGCCAAGTGGAACCATTAAGATTATGAAGCAATGAGAAATATAATGATAAAAATCCTCTCCCCGCTGCTCCTCGCAGCCTGCTCACTCACAGCCGCCGCGCAGGACGTGCTGCGCATCCACCGCACCGACGGCGTGACGCTCCTCACGGGCCTCACCACCACCGACAGCCTGAAATTCAGCAGCGACGGGAGCGAAATGCGCGTGTTCCTCGGCCAAACCATCGGCACCGTGGCGGTGGCGGATATTGACAGCCTTACCTTCGGACCTGAGGAGCGCGAAATCACGGTGCGCTACGGCGAAAAGGTTGCCGTGACAAACCCCTACGCGTTCCAAGGCGTGGAAATCTCCATTGACGCGAGCGGACGGGTCACGGCCAACGCTACGGCCGACACGGAACTGACCTACCGGCTCACGGGCAGCGGCACGGGCGCATTCAAGTTGTACGGCGTGAAGAAGCAGACGCTCGTGCTCGACAATCTCAGCCTCACCTCGCCCGACGGGCCCGCGCTGAACATTCAGAGCAAGAAGAAAACGACCATTGACCTGCCCGCAGGTTCCGCTTCCTCGCTCACCGATGCCGCCGCCTATACTTCCTACAGCACGGAGGACATGAAGGGAACGATTTTCAGCGAAGGGCAAATAGTCTTTACGGGCACCGGCACGCTGAACGTGTCGGGACTTTACAAGCACGCCGTTTGCAGCGACGACTACATCAGCCTTGAAGGCGGCACGCTCAACGTGCTCCGCGCCGCCAGCGACGGCATCCATGCCAACGACTATTACACGCAGACGGGCGGCACGCTCACCATCGCCAACACGGGCGGCGACGGCATCGAAAGCGAGGGCACGCTCCTTATCTCGGGCGGCACGGTGGACGCGACCATCGGAACGGCCGACACAAAGGCCGTGAAGAGCGACAGCACCATGACCATTGCGGGCGGCACGATTGACATCAAACTCAACGCCGACCAGGCGAAAGGCCTGAAAAGCAAATGCGCCCTGCACATCGATGGCGGCATGCTCTCGTTCAACTGCACGGGCGGCGTGACGGTTACCAATGGAGAGCCGTCGTACTGCACCGCCATCAAGTGCGACAGCATCCTCTACATGACGGGCGGCGACATCAGCATCACCCACTCTGGCGCATCGGGCAAGGGCATCTCTGCCGACCTCGACCTGAACATCACGGGCGGCACCGTGACGGGTGCGTTCAGCGGCAATGGGCAAACCTATACCAATGCCTCGGGCACGAGCGACACGTGCAACGCCACGGGCATCAAGGCCGACGGCGCACTCAACCTGCTTGGCGGCACCATCGACCTCTCTTGCAGCGGCACGGGCGGCAAGGGCATCTCTGCCGACGGCTTGCTCACTATCGGCACGGCGGAGAGCGCACCGCAAATCACGGTCAAGACCACGGGCAGCAAAATCAGCGGCTCTACCTCCGGCGGCTCTACCGGCGGCTGGGGCGGCTGGCAAGGGCCGGGCGGCAACCGTCCGGGCACGGGCACAAGCACGAGCGGCACGGGCGGCAACCCGAAAGCCATTCGCGGCGAGAGCAACGTGCACGTGGTGAACGGGCATCTTATCCTCTCCACCTCGGCCGACGGCGGCGAGGGCCTGGAGAGCAAGCAGACGCTGACCATCGACGGCGGCACGATTGAGGCCACGACGTACGACGATGCCCTGAATGCCGCAACGGCTATTGTCATCAACGGCGGCAACGTCTACTGCAGTGCCTCGGGCAACGATGCCATCGACTCCAACGGCACGATTACCATCAACGGCGGACTGGTGCTTTCCTGCGGAGCAACGTCGCCCGAGGAAGGTTTTGACTGCGACCAAAACACGTTTCTCATCAACGGCGGCGTATTGGTGGGCTTGGGCGGCTCGACAAGCACGCCCTCCTCTTCGAGCGCGCAGTGCGCAGCCGTCTATTCCGGCGCATCGGGCAGCCAGGGCACGGTTTACTCCGTGTGCGCCTCCGACGGCAGTCATGTGTTGAGCGTCACCATTCCGCGCCAGTACGGCAGCATGACGATGCTCCTCTCCTCGCCCCTCATCAGCCAGGGCGGCACTTACACCATAAAGACAGGCGCCACGCTCACGGGCAGCGACGACTTCAACGGACTGGCCACGGGCGGCACGCTCACGGGCGGCACAACGACGAAGACGTTCACGGCCTCCTCTAAAGTGACAACGGTCAGATAAGCAAGCGCCAATCATCTTATAACGCGGCCGCAACTATCTCCTAAGACCGTTCACAATATCTTGCTGATTTGTTTTACTGTCACGGCAGACAATTTTCCCTGTCTGCCGTGACAGTTTTTATTTTCTGCCTGATATTTTTTCCTTTCTGCGCAGATATTTTTTTGTTACAAAGTTTGTAACACGTATTACAAAGTTTGTAACACATGTTACAAAGTTTCTAACAAGCGTTACAAAGTTTGTAACAAACTTTTTCTTATATGACAGTAAAAAACGTCTTGCTGGAAATAAACAATATCCCCGAGACAGTAAAGTCTGTCTCGGGGATAATTTCTCTGCAGCCGTGCGCCGCCCGCTCAGATTGCCGCATAAAAAAGCCTCGCGCGGAATGCGTTGCAATTGCATTCCGCGCGAGGCGTATGGGTTTGCTTTGAAGCGGCAAATAATCCTTATTTGCGCGTCTTGCCGTAGCGGCTCATGAACTTGTCTACGCGGCCGGCCGTGTCGACGAGCTTGGATTTGCCCGTGTAGAAGGGGTGAGAAGAGCTTGAAATTTCAAGTTTTACTACGGGATAGGTTTCGCCTTCAAACTCAACGGTGTCGTTGGTTTTGCAAGTGGAGCGCGAAAGGAACATGTCGCCGTTGCTCATGTCTTTGAACACAACGGGGCGATAGTTTTCGGGATGAATGCCTTTTTTCATATCTTTATCGTTTTATGTTTCAGTAGGTAAATGGGGTTTGTTTGGTAACAAAGGGGTGTAATGGGGTAAATCGGGTGCAAAATTACGACTTAAATTTTGCTCTTGCAAGATATTAAAGCGGTTTTTTAGCGTTAAAGGCCTATTATTTGCCTGATTATGGGGTTTTCGTTAATTTTGCACTGTCGTTTGATGCTGGTAAAGTAAACAAGCAGACAAGTAAACGAGTAAACAATAAAGAAAGCCATGCCTCGGTTTGTCCTCCTATATATATTAATATTGTGTAGTGCGCTGCCGCTGCGCGCCGGTTTGATCGACAGCCTGTTTGTCAATGCGCCGCAGGACGTGCTGCCGCTTTTGGGGCAGACGGAACGGCTCGACCTCCTGGACCTTTACGACTACCGCCTGAAAGCCGAGGTGGAAAACCGGCTCGGCGGGCGTTCGCTGCTCGAGTATAAGGACTCCTGCACGCTCCGCCTGCGCATTTCGGATGCCGAGAGTTGGGAGATGCACTGTGTGCCGGGCGAGGGCGGAGCGCTGCTCATTTGCCTCAACTCCGTGCGCGCCGCCGGCGAGATGACGCGCCTCTCCGCGTACAATCTCTCGTGGCAACCGCTTAAAATGGCGTTTCCCAAGCCAGATAGCAAGCATTTTCTCACA
Organism: Alloprevotella sp.; assembly: GCA_051868815.1. Taxonomy (GTDB): domain Bacteria; phylum Bacteroidota; class Bacteroidia; order Bacteroidales; family Bacteroidaceae; genus Alloprevotella. The sequence continues at coordinate 7,213 of JBJEAH010000168.1, read as the reverse complement.
GCCGCGCCCGCCGATTCGCTCACCGATGCCGACCTATCTGCCCTCCACGCACTGCTGCCCGCCCTTCCTATAGCGGCCACTTGGCAGGAGGGCAACAGCTTGCAGCTGCGCATCGACGCTTCCGCGCTTGCCGCCGACCTGCGCCGCGCCGCCCGCCTCTGCCTCCGCCCCTTGATTTATGAATACCGCAAGGGCACGTTCGTTTTGCAGTAGGGGAGAGAGGCTCAATCTGTCAGCGCGTCGAAAGTTTTCGGGCGGTTTTGTAGTTCGTTTTCAACAGACGTTTTCTCGCCATGGCAGAGTATTCAAGCAAGCTTGAACTCTGCTCATTTGGCTTAACGAAAACGTTCAAATGAGCACAAACCCGGGTTCCCGTGCCTGTCTTATCAACTTAATTATCTAAATTTGCGCATTATGGATCAATTAGCATATAGCAAGATAAAGAGCGTTTCCATCAAGAATTTCAAGTCTGTGAAATCGGTGACGCTTTCCGGCTGTCGGCGCATTAATGTGTTGATAGGCCGCCCAAATGTCGGCAAAAGCAACATTTTGGAAGCGCTTGCCCTGTTTGACGTGCCGTATATGGTAAACTCCTCAAACAAATCTCTTAAAAGCCTTGTGCGCATAGAGAACACCGCCGACCTTTTCCATAATGGTCTTTCCGCAATGCCGATAGAGGTGTCGGCCGGTGGCATTTCGCTGAATATGGTTCGCAGTGCAAGCAATGGTTTGTCCATAGATGTTACCATGCATGGCGAGGCTGCAAAATATGTTTTCACGCCATCGTTAACCTTGTCCACTAAGAAAGAACCTGCCGCTCTGCCGAACGTGCTTGCATACTTCTTTCCAAAATCGCTTGTCCCTGAGTCCTCGAACACGGGTTTCTTGCTGCCGCCGTCGGGTGCAAACCTTATGGGAACCGTGGCAAGTCTGCCCGCATTGAAGACCAGTCTTGCCGAATTGTTCCACGGTTACGGGCTGAAAATGATGTTCGATGCCGGTTCGCAAGAGATAAAGGCGATGAGGGAAAACGGTCTTGACATGTTTCTCGTACCCTTCGGCTCTCTTGCCGATTCTTTGCAGCGGCTGATTTTTTATAAATCGGCTATCGAGAGCAACAGGCACAAAGTGATATGTTTTGAGGAACCGGAGGCGCATACCTTCCCCCCGTATATTTCAAGCATTGTCGACGACATCATCGCCGGCGACACAAATCAGTTCTTTATCACCACACACAGTCCGTACGTCATGAGTTCTTTGCTTGAGAGCGCAGGCGACGACTTGGCGGTATACGTGGTAGATATGGAGAGCAATGAAACGGTCGTGAAACGTCTTTCCGACACCCAGTTGCAAGAAGCCTACGATAATGGCATGGACATGTTCTATAATATAGAAGCGTATCTTGGCAAATGAACCAGCGAGCCGATTTCATCATTCCAGAATGTTACATTGACACCAACCTTGTAGAAACGTTGGCGTTCGCAGGCGGTTGCAACCACCAGAAAGGTTGCAATCAGGTGGCAAAGGTTATGCAGGAGAAGTTTGCAGAACGTTTTGCCGTAGGCATAATCGATGCGGACAAAAGGCGGCCGGGTTATTTAAATGAATTTCGTGAGATTGCTTCCAGCGAGCATCTCAAATTGTATCGACATCCTGCACGGCCTCATTTTATACTGCTCGTCAGCCCGGCAGCCGATGGATTTATATTGGCGTGTGCGGAAGAGGCGAAAGCAAATATGGCAGAGTATGGACTTTCGTCAGATTTGAAAGAGTTTACTGCACAGACCAAGAACGTGTTGTCAAATAAGGACGCCCGTTTCAAACGACTGTTCAAGTCAATGAAAGACGTGGAGAGATGAAATTGTTCGCAGCGGTTTTGGGTTATCTTGCCAATGCCGCCTACAATGCCACAGACAATGAACTCCAAGCCCTCTTTCGCGCCTGAAATTGCGGGCGTGGGCACAAATCGTGGCGAAAAAAAGCATTATTGTTAGCCAAAAAGGCAGTATCAAGGCAGAAAGTTTGTTTTTTTGTTTGTCAGAAAGAAAAATGTAACTAATTTTGCCGCTATCTATTCAGACTTACGCTGAACAAGCAGAAAATATATAGGTATTAGTCATCATATAATCGGATCATCATTTTATTGTTCAACTTAATTTAATAATCAAGCACATGAAGAAATTTTTACTTCTGATTGCTGCCGTAGTGGTAACTATGACGGCAAGCGCACAGTCTAAGACTTTCGCTAAGTCTAAGGTTGATGCTAAGGTTGAAAAGCAGCAGTTGCCCGACTTCCTGCTTAAGGCCAAGACTGTAAATCCTTTCGGCGACTTCAAGAAGGGTATCGTTGCTGCTCCGCAGAAACAGAAAATCCAATCGCGCGAGGGCGAAATCGATGAATCGAAAATCCTCGACCTTTGGTGCTGGGCTGACTCTTCAGCTACCTTTGCCGGTCTTCTCAATATGCCTTCCTCGGCCACGGAAATGCGCTGGGGTGTGGCTCTTCCCGAAGGTTTGATGCAGAAATATGTCGGCAACACCATCGACGAGATTGCTTTCTACGCTACTCCCGGTACGCTCACCAACTGCTCTGTTTGGGTGATGAGCTTGACCACGGGTCAGGTTGTATGGCAGCAGGCTTGCAGCCTTAATGAATTTGATGCCAACGTCATTGCTTGCACCAATCCTTACACCATCACGGGCGAACCCGTCATGGTAGGTTACACGGCTTACGTTCAGTCGCCTTCTTACATGAACTATCCTGTGGCTTCCTGCGTTTATCCCACATCTGTTAATGGTGGTGCTTATTTCTACTATGGCGGTTGGTACAACACCTCTACTTGGTTCTACGAAGACTGCTACGCTGCCAACTTCATTCAGTGCTACACCAGCGGTGAGGCCGGCCGTAAGGACAACGACCTCACGGTACTCGGCGCAGACGGTCTGCGCGGCGAACTCTCCGGCGGCAACCAGCAGTTCGGCGCTTACGTGCGCAACTATGGTATGACGGACATTACTTCGTTCGACTATACTTACGAAGTAGACGGAAATGCGACCAGCGGTACTGTAAACCTCACCACTCCTCTCGGCTACCTCGGCGCAAGGGGCGTGGCAGTTACGGAGGTTAAGCCCAACAGCAAGGGTGTGTACGATGGTAAGTTTACTATAACGAAGGTGAACGGCGGCGACGATGCAGCAGCAGAAGACAACGTGGCTCTTGTTCCCGTTGTTGCTCTCGACGGCGGCGTGAAGAGAATGAACGTTATTGAAGAGTGGACGAGCACGGAATGTGGCTGGTGCCCGCGCGGCATTGTAGGTCTCGACAAGATTAAGGAAGCCTATAAGGACGACCTCCTTCCCATCTCCGTACACACTTGGTACAGCACACAGGGTGACGATCCTCTCGAAGTTACCGCTTATCAGGACGTGCTTGAAAACTATGCTACCGGTTTCCCCGGAGCATCTGTAAACCGTGAATACAATGAGGCTGACCCGTACTACAACTTTGAAGACTTCCCCAATATCTTCTATCAGCACTGCGAAGCTACCCTCGGCCTTGCAACGGCAGAGGAAGACATGGGTGCCAGCGTAAGCATCACGCCCTCTATCCAGTTCAACATCGATGTGCCCGCTAACTATTACGGTCTTGCTTACGTTATCACCGAAGACAACATAACGGGCGTAGATCAGCTTAACTACTACTATGGTCTTCCCGACAGCTACTTTGATGGTGCTGACGACTTGAAGTTCCTTCAGACGGTTACGCCTACGGATCAGAAGCAAGGTGAAAGCAGCTCCGGCGGAACAGTTATGCTCTATTACTATCAGCCCACGTTCAACGACGTTGCCCGTACGATTGACTCACCGTGGGGCGACGAGCACCTCTTGCCCGCTTGCAAGGCCGGCGAAAAGGTAACGCTTGATCCCGTTGTAGTCGAAATGCCCGAAAGCGTCGAAAGCTCTAAGCTGGAAGACGTTAACGTAACGGCTCTCCTGATTGACCAGCGCACCGGCATCATCGTTACCGCCAGCCGCGTGAAGTTCGGCGAAAGCGGTTGGGCAACAGGCATCAACAAGGTAGAGAACGCTACCGACGAACCCGTTATCGAAGTGGCAGAAGGCGCATTCAACGTAACGGCTGAAAACGCTACCGCAAAGGTTTACACGATGGACGGCAAGCTCGTGACCAGCGCAACGGTTAAGGGCAGTGCTTCTATCCCCACCTTCGGCAACGGCGCTTACATCATCCGCGTTGAAGCTAACGGTCAGAAGTTCGCTAAGAAGGCTATCTTCTAAACCAACAAAACGCTCATAAAAATCAAGGCGAGCACCCCGCGCGGGGTGCTCGCCTTTTTTGTGTTGTCATTGAAGAAAACTCTACAAGACCAGCGCAAGGGCGTAAAGATAATCGGAAAGGCGGTTGAGATAAGGCAGGGCAAACGGACCTCGGCAACCGGCAGCGCAGACGCGACGCTCGGCACGGCGGCACACGGTGCGGCACACGTGGCATTGGGCCGCAAGCACGCTGCCGCCGGGAAGCACGAAACCGCCGAAACTTGCGCCGCGCTCGGCGTCGAGACGTTCTAAGGCATCTTCCAAATCCTTTATGTCGTCGCCATTCGGCTCATCTTCAATTGTCTTGGCGCAGGCCACGTCCGCTCCGACTGCAAAGAGCAAATGCTGGGCGCGGCGCAGCGGTGCGGCAATGCCGTCGCAGCTGGCGGCGGCCCGTTCGCACAGCTCCGCCAAGAGCAGACCGATGTGGCTGTTCAGTTCATCGAGCGCGCCGACCGCCTCAATGCGCGGCGCACTCTTGTCTGTGCGCATGCCGTCGGCGAGGGAAGTGCGCCCTTTGTCGCCGCCGCGCGTGTAAAGTTTTGCCATCTAATAATAGTTGATGATATAATCCTGCTTGTTAAGCCGCTCTTCAAAAAAGGCAATGCCGAAATCGTAGAGGTCAAACGTGACGCGCACGGCCTTCTGCCCGATAAAATTCTGCCAAGCCTTGCGTCCCTTGCCGTGAATGCCGCCCGCCACGAGCACGAAAGCATCGCCGCGCTGCCGCAACAGGGAGGGCAGGGCTTTGCAGGCAATATTTTCGGCAAACGCCATATCGCAACGCCCGCCTTGCAGGGCTTCCGCCCATTCGCCCGCCTCAGCCTCTGCCGACAAAGCCACGAAGCGGCAAGTGGGCACGGCTGCTTTGAGATATTCCAGCGCGAGCGCGTCCAGTCCGACCACGGCGCAGAGGCGCGGGTGGCGGTGGTTGGCGAGGCGGAAGAGCAGGCGATAGTCCTTCTCGCGCAGCAGCGGCGAGGCAACGGCGATGTATTGGCGGCGCAGCGCGGGATAGGCATAATAGGCTCCGCGCTCGTAAACGACGTTTGCCACGAAGTTGTAGGCAAACGGCGAATGGATGCCATAGCCCCGGCGATGGCGGAAACGATGCAGCCAGCGCAAGGGACGGCGCACCATGTTTTTTTTATTGGCAAAGGGCAAGCGCATGGGGAAAAGGGAGAGTCTAAAAAAACACCTTACTTTACTTCGCAGGCAAAAGTAGATGCCGGCAGCCCGGCGGCGTTTACGAGATTGGCACGGCTGAATGGCTGCCAGGCGTAGCGCACGGCGGTCGGCGCAGGCACTTGGGGCGAGCGCAGCACAACGCCATCGGGACGCGCCTCTGCGAAGGCAGGATAAAACTTGCCGTCACTCCCTGCCAGTTCAAAACCGATAATCTTTTTGCCCGAGGCAGGGCGCAACCCGTTGCCGTAATCGAAACTTACCGCAACGGCATCTTTTTGCAAGCGTGCCGCACGCACCATCGGACCGCTCGGCACTACGTCGTGATAGCCATACACGCGTTGCAGGGCAGATGCCGCGAGCCGCTCGCCCACCTCGCGCTTGTGCGTGGGGTGCACATTGAGCGAGTCGCCGAGGTCGGAGCAAACGCTCATCCAAACGTTTGTGCAAGCACCTGCCAACTTGCGTTGGCTATCGCGAAAGGCGGGCCATGTGGGGCGCGTGGAGATACTCGAGAGCTGCACGAAGAGGAAGGGCAAGGGTTCGCCGCCCGTTTCGAGCGCGGTGCGCCAACTTTGGAGCAGCAGGGGGAACAGCCGCTCGTGGGTGGCAATGTCTTGCGCGTTCGACTCGCCCTGATACCACAGCACGCCGCGCAGGGCGTAATCTTTCCAGGGGCGCAGGCCGCAGTTGTAGAGATAGGCGGGCATGTAAGGGTGGAGCTGGTCTTTGGTAACGGCCTTCGCGCAATTCTTGGCAACGCGCTTCCGCGCCCACTCCATAATCAGGGGATTATCGGGGAAGTTGTCGAGTATTTCCTTAAAATTGGTTTGCAGCGTGAGGCTGTCAATCCACGCCTCGCAGGTGGCGCCGCCCACGGCGTTGCAGATAATGCCCACGGGGCAGTGGAGGCTGTCAGCCAAAACGCGGGCAAAGTGGTAGCCGATGGCAGAAAACTCCTTGATGGCGGCTGCCGAGGACTGCTGCCAGCGGGTGGGGCGCAAATAGCGCAGACGGTTCACCTCTTCTAATTCTTCTTCGCTCCACTCCACCGCAAACGGCTGGAAGCGCGCCCGCTGATTATATATATGTATTAGGGGATGCCGGGCGGCATCTTTGAGGTCGGCGGCAGCCGTGGCGGTTTCGCTGACGGTAAGTTCCATGTTCGACTGCCCCGAAGCGAGCCACACCTCGCCCACATAGACGCTGTCGATGCGGTGCGCGAGGTTGCCGGCCGTTATGCTCAATTCAAAAGGTCCGCCAGCCCTGCCGGCATTGAGGCAAACCTCGAAACGGCCGTCGGCATCGGTCTGCGCGGCATACCGCTCGCCGCGCCATTCCACGGCAACGCTTGCAAATGCCTGTCCCGCCGTGCCACGAAGGGGGAACACCCTGCCGCGCTGCATCACCATGCCGTTGGAAACCATCGGCGGCACGACGATACGCGCCGCCTCTTGCGCGGAGGCGGCAAGGAAACAAGCGAAGCAAAGCGCAGCAATAAGGCGCGAAAGATTAGAAAAGGGAGCAGGCATTTGGGGTTAGAAAAAGGGATATGGACTATATTATCTATAAAGCGTAGGTTGAATTAGGTGTTAAAGTGATAAAGGCATTATCTGCCTGGAAGGCAGTACGGAGCGAAGCGACGATAACACTAAGTTTGCAGACGAAAGCGAGCGAAGCGAGCTTTCAAAGC
>JBJEAH010000167.1:0-1506 GCA_051868815.1 Alloprevotella sp. | reverse complement strand
CCACACATTTGCACGTCAAAGCAAGTTAAAATCGTTAAATCTTCACTTTCCGTAACCCCACAAATAATACCCAATCCGCTTTTCTACCGTATTAACTGCAAATAATTGGTAATCAATTACTTCTAAATACTATGGTTGTTTTTAGGTGTTATTTTACGATTGCTTTCTTTCCGCCAATGATATAGATGCCTTTGGCCGCATGGTTCACGCGGCGGCCGCTGAGGTCGTAAGCCGGTTCGTGGGCTTCGGGGCGGGGTTGCATAATCTGCTCGAGGGCGATGCCCGTTTCCGTGCCGTCGAAACTGAGCACGAAGCCCTGCACGCCGCTGCCCGTCAGGTCGTAGAATGCCTTGTTTGCGGGAATGCTTGCTACGCTCGAGGAGGGGAGGAAGAAGCCGAGTCTCTGCGGCGAGGTGTTTGACAGGCCGAACACGCGATAGTTGTTCCTCGTTTCATCGGTCAGCGTGATGGCTGTGGTGGTGCCAGAGATGTCGCCCCGCTCCACTGTTCCCGCTTCGTTGGAGATGGTATAGGTCTGGTCCAATAAGACATTTGTATCGTCCTTCACGAGCACCACGCCCGTATTTGCGGGGATGATGTTATCGGTTGCCAAAATCATTTCCACACTGGTCTGCGCATCGTTTCTTTGACCGGTATACACTTTTGCATTGGTCACGGCAATGGGATAGTCCACATAGAGCGTGGTGTAGCCGGCGCTTTCAAAGGTGTTGTAGGTTATCAGCGTAGGGGGCAGGATTTGCGTGGCCGTGAAGGTGCTGCCGTTGTCGGCGCCGCTAATCCAATAGGCAAGGCGCGGATCGGAGGAAGAATTATTATACCAACGTTTGTTCATTTTGTATGAGGGGCTGCCGTGCTGGCTGATTGCAAAACCGCCATCAATCGTAGAGGGACTGCCTCCCTGCCGCTGAACGTGCAAGTCCCACAGCTCTGTATAGCCGGAAGGCAATGCTTCAGAGCTGACATAGGGATTGGTATTGCCGTCGTTCGACGTGGTCAGCGAGGTTGTAGAAATCAGCCTTCCTTTATTGTAGCGGTTGTAAATCTTAAAGCCCTCGTATGGGTTGCCCACAAATGCCCATTGGTCGGCACTTGAAAGGCTGAAATCTTTATCCGCCGTTTTCAGCGTGATATAGTTTTGCCCCTCTTTGTAGCGCATCACGGGCAGGACTGTTGGATTCACTTCATTATCTCGCCCTTCTGTCATCAAATACCACTTGGCATTTTCCAGCGATGTAGAGAAGCCTACGGGCGCACTCCACGTAACGTCGATCATAACTTCTTGCCCTTCGAGGCTGGCCGACACTGTGCCCTCGGGCTTGGTTGCCGTGCAGAACGCAGGGGCTGTGGCAAGGTCGGGATAGTCGCTGCCCTCCGCTACAGTCTGAGACTGCCTATAAATCTCCACGCCGTCGACGCGGTACACGTACTCAAAGTTCACGAGATTTTGATTTTCCACCTTATAGAAGGAAAGCAGCACACCGCTCG
>JBJEAH010000166.1:0-8302 GCA_051868815.1 Alloprevotella sp. | reverse complement strand
TACCGCTTTTTGAAGAGCGAGAATTGTACCAAGTTATTTTTTAACGATTACTATAAACGATAAGAAGATGAACAATATATTTGCTGAATTTGCCAGTTTACCCCTCCTCGCTTTCAAAGGCATGTTAGTAGGAATTATCGCCTCCGCCCCAATGGGTCCCGTGGGCATTCTGTGCATACAGCGCACCATGCAAAAGGGACGCAACTACGGCCTCGTCACCGGCGCGGGCGCGGCATTGAGCGATTTCATCTACGCCCTCGTCACGGGGCTCGGCATGTCGTTCGTGATGGACTTCATCGACAACGAGCGCAACCTTTTCTGGATGAAACTCATCGGCAGCATCATGCTCTTCATCTTCGGCCTGTACCTCTTCCGCACCGACCCGCGCAAATGCCTGCGTCCCGTGTCCACGAAAAAGGGCACGCTGCTGCACAACTTCTCGACTGCGTTCCTCGTCACGCTCTCCAACCCGCTGATTATCTTCCTCTTCATCGCCCTCTACAACATGCTCACCTTTGTCATACCCGGCAACTTCCTCGGACAGTGCGTGGGCTACATCTCCATTGTGGGCGGCGCGATGCTCTGGTGGCTCGGGCTGACTTACGTGATTAACCGCATGAAGCAGAACTTCGGCGTGCGCGGCATCTTGCGCCTCAACCGCACCATCGGCACCATCGTGCTGATAGCGTCCGTCATCTACGCCGTGATGACGCTGTTCCACTTATCTATCTATTGAGCATGATTATTGCAGAGAAACTTAGCAAAAGCAATCGCGCAGAATATCTGCTCTACCTTTGGCAGGTGGAGGATTTGCTGCGCGCCTACGATTGCGATGCCGAACGCATCGGCAAGGAATACCTCAGCCGCTTCACGTTCAAAGACGATGCTGAGAAGCAGGCCGCCGAAAACTGGTATGCCGACTTTTGCAGCATCATGAAATCGGAAGGGCTGCGCGAGCAGGGACATCTGCCCATCAGCCGCAACGTGCTGCAACAGCTCAGCGAGCTTCATGCCGCGCTGACCAACAGTCCCAAGTATCCCTCCTATCAGGCACTTTACCTGAAAGTGCTGCCCTATATCGTGGAACTGCGCAAGAAGAACGCCGAAAGCGAAACGCCCGAACTGCAAACTTGCTTCGAGCTGCTCTACGGCGTGATGATGCTCCGCCTGCAAAAGCGGCCCGTATCGCCCGAAACGGCAACGGCGGCTGCCGAAATATCCGCGCTGCTCGCCCGCCTGTCCGACTATTATTTCAAAGACAAGGAAGAACCTTTGGAGTTTTAAAAGAACATACAATATTATATATATACACGCAATGAAACACATTCTTGTAACAGGTTGCAAAGGCCAACTCGGCAACGAGTTGCAAGTGCTTGCACCGCAATATGCAGACACCTGCAAGTTTTACTTCACTGACAAAGAAGAGCTTGATATCACCGACCGTCAGGCCGTGCTTTCTTTTGTGGAGGTAAACGGCATCAGCCATATTATCAACTGCGCAGCATTCACCGCAGTCGACAAGGCGGAGACCGAGCCGGAACTCTGCGAACTGCTCAACCACACCGCGCCCGAATATCTCGCCGATGCCGCCGAGGCTGTCGGCGCAACGATGATACAGGTCTCGACCGACTACGTCTTCGACGGCACGGCCTGTCGCCCCTATACCGAGACCGACGACACCTGCCCCAACTCCGTTTACGGCCGCACGAAGCTCGCCGGCGAGGAAGCCGTGATCCGCAACTGCCCGGGGTCGATGGTCATCCGCACGGCGTGGCTCTACTCCACCTTTGGCAACAACTTTGTCAAGACAATGCTGCGCCTCGGAAAGGAGCGCGAGGAACTGGGCGTGATTTTCGACCAAATCGGCACGCCCACCTATGCCCGCGACCTTGCGGAGGCCATCATGACGGCCGTCGACAAGGGCGTGCGCCCCGGCGTATACCACTTTACCGACGAGGGCGTTTGCTCGTGGTACGACTTTACGCGCGCCATCCACGAACTTGCCGGACTTTCCGACAAATGCCATGTCCGCCCGCTCCACACCGAGGAATACCCCACGCCTGCCGCGCGTCCGCACTACTCCGTGCTCGACAAGACGAAAATCAAGCAGACCTACGGCATCGAAATCCCATGGTGGAAAGACTCCTTGAAGAAATGCCTCAAAGAGTTATTGTAAAAAATAAATTCCTCTGATATCCCCACGCCAATGAACCAGGAAATAGAACGCCGCCGCACTTTTGCCATTATCTCTCACCCCGATGCCGGTAAGACCACGCTGACCGAAAAGCTGCTGCTCTTCGGCGGGCAAATCCAAGTGGCAGGCGCCGTAAAGAACAACAAGATTAAGAAGACCGCGACCAGCGACTGGATGGAAATCGAAAAGCAGCGCGGCATCTCGGTAACGACCTCCGTGATGGAGTTCGACTACGACGGATATAAAATCAACATTCTCGACACGCCGGGCCACCAAGACTTTGCCGAGGACACCTTTCGCACGCTCACGGCCGTCGATTCCGCGATTATCGTGGTAGACGGAGCGAAGGGCGTGGAAGCGCAGACGCGCAAGCTGATGACGGTGTGCCGTATGCGTAAAACGCCGGTCATCGTGTTCATCAACAAGCTCGACCGCGAGGGCCGCGACCCCTTCGACCTGCTCGACGAGTTGGAACAGGAACTGCAAATCTCCGTGCGCCCGCTCTCGTGGCCCATCAACCAAGGAGCGCGGTTTAAGGGCGTATATAATATATATGAGCAAAATCTCAACCTGTTCACGCCCGACAAGCAGAAAGTCACGGAACACGTGTCCGTAGACATCGACAGCGATGAACTGGAAGCCCGCGTGGGCGAGCAGGACGCTGCCAAACTGCGCGAGGACCTCGAACTCGTCGACGGCGTTTACCCCGCGTTCAACGTAGATGATTATCTCGAAGCCAAGGTTGCGCCCGTATTCTTCGGTTCTGCGCTCAACAACTTCGGCGTGCAGGAATTGCTCGACTGCTTTGTGAAGATAGCCCCCTACCCTCGCCCCACGCAAGCCGAGGAGCGCGAGGTGCGTCCCGAGGAAGAAAAGTTCACGGGCTTTATCTTCAAGATTACAGCCAATATCGACCCCAACCACCGCTCCTGCATCGCTTTCTGCAAGGTGTGCTCGGGTCGTTTCCGCCGCAACGCGCCCTATCTGCACGTGCGCCAAGGCAAGACGCTCCGCTTCTCTGCCGCCACGCAGTTCATGGCGCAGCGCAAGAGCACCATCGACGAGGCATGGCCGGGCGACATCGTGGGCCTGCCCGACAACGGCACGTTCAAAATCGGCGACACGCTCACCGAGGGCGAGCAGATTCATTTCAGAGGCTTGCCTTCTTTCTCGCCCGAGATGTTCAAATACATCGAAAACGCTGACCCGATGAAGACGAAGCAGCTCAACAAAGGCATTGAGCAGTTGATGGACGAAGGCGTGGCGCAGCTGTTTGTCAATCAGTTCAACGGGCGCAAGATTATCGGCACCGTGGGTCAGTTGCAGTTTGAGGTGATACAGTACCGCCTTGAAAACGAATACAACGCCAAGTGCCGCTGGGAGCCTGTCCACCTTTACAAAGCCTGCTGGATAGAAAGCGACGACGCGGCGCAGCTCGAACTTTTCAAGAAACGCAAATACCAGTACATGGCCAAAGACCGCGACGGGCGCGACGTGTTCCTCGCCGACTCTGGCTACGTGCTGCAAATGGCGCAGCAAGATTTTGAGCACATTCATTTTCATTTCACCAGCGAATTTTAAGGAGACAAGAGTATAATTCAGTAAACAAGTAGACGAGTAAACGAGTAAACAAGACAGAATACCTATATAAATAATCATTAGCAATACTAACCTATCTCGTATACTTGTTTACTAAAAAACTCGTCTACTAAATAACACACGATGAAAGAATTTATAACCACCGAAGCCAAGGCAGAAACCGCCGTGCTCGTTGCCCTCATCACCAAGACGCAGGACGAGCGCAAGACGGAGGAGTATCTCGATGAGTTGGCTTTCCTTGCCGAAACCGCCGGCGCAGTGACCGTGAAGCGTTTCACGCAACGCCTGGACGGACCCAGTTCCGTGACCTACGTGGGCAAGGGCAAGCTGGAAGAGATACGTGCCTATATCGAGGCGGAAGAGGAAGCCGAGCGCGAAATCGGCATGGTGATTTTCGACGACGAGCTCTCGGCCAAGCAGCTGCGCAACATCGAGCGCGAACTCAAAGTAAAGATTCTCGACCGCACGAGCCTTATACTCGACATCTTTGCCATGCGCGCCCAGACCGCCAATGCCAAGACGCAGGTGGAACTGGCGCAATACCGCTATATGTTGCCGCGCCTGCAACGCCTGTGGACGCACCTCGAGCGACAGGGCGGCGGCTCGGGCTCCGGCGGCGGCAAAGGTTCGGTAGGTTTGCGCGGCCCGGGCGAAACGCAGCTCGAAATGGACCGCCGCATCATTCTCAACCGCATGTCGCTCCTCAAGCAACGCCTTGCCGACATCGACCGGCAGAAAACCACGCAGCGCAAAAATCGCGGGCGGCTCATACGCGCGGCCCTCGTGGGCTACACCAATGTGGGCAAGTCCACGCTCATCAACCTCCTCGCCAAGGCTGAGGTCTTTGCCGAAAACAAACTCTTCGCCACACTCGACACCACCGTGCGCAAGGTCATCATCGACAACCTGCCCTTCCTCCTGGCCGACACCGTGGGCTTTATCCGCAAACTGCCCACCGACCTCGTGGACTCCTTCAAAAGCACGCTCGACGAGGTGCGCGAGGCCGACATTCTGATCCACGTCGTGGACGTGTCGCACCCCGACTTCACGGAACAGATTGAAGTGGTCAACAAAACGCTCGCCGACCTCGGCTGCTCCGACAAGCCCGTGCTTCTGGTGTTCAACAAGACAGATGCCTACACGTGGGAGGAGAAAGACCCCGACGACCTCACGCCGCCCACCGAGCGCAACCGCACGCTCGACGACTTGAAGCACACGTGGATGGCACGCCTCGGCGACGATGCCATATTTATCTCCGCACGCGAGCAGACCAATATCGACAATCTCAAAGACCTTATCTATAAACGCGTACGCGAGCTGCACGTGCAGAAATATCCTTACAACGACTTCCTGTTCAACAACTACGATGCAGAAGGCAACGTAGAGTAATGGCGGATCTATTTTTATTATCCCCTCATCTACATGATTTCATTCACGCTTTCATTCATTGCCCTCGTCATAGGGTATTTCGTTTATGGGCGTATCGTGGAACGCCACTTCTCGCCCGACTTTTCCCGTGCCACGCCGGCCGCTGCCCACAGCGACGGCGTGGATTTCATTAAGTTGCCCACGTGGAAAGTCTTTATGATACAATTTCTCAACATCGCCGGCACAGGCCCTATCTTCGGCGCAATCATGGGCGCGAAGTTCGGGCCGGCGGCGTATCTGTGGATTGTGTTGGGCTGCATCTTTGCCGGCGGCGTGCACGACTACCTGTGCGGCATGCTCTCCCTGCGCCACGACGGTGCGGGCGTGCCCGAAATCGTGGGACGCTACCTCGGGCGGAAGGCACACGTCGGCATGCTCGTCTTCTCCGTGTTCCTGCTGCTTATGGTGGGCGTGGTCTTCGTGTTCTCCCCCGCGCTGATATTGGGGCAGATGTGCGGCACGCAACCCGCCGTTTGGGTGTTTGCCATCTTCGCCTACTACATCCTGGCCACGATGCTGCCCATCGACAAGGTCATCGGGCGCATCTATCCCCTCTTTGCCTTTTCCCTCATCTTCATGGCCGTAGCCCTTATGGCGGTGCTCTACATCAAGATGCCCCAACTGCCCGAACTTTGGAACGGGCTGCACAACATGGGCGCGGCTACCGACCCCGGCTTCACCGAGCAAATCTTCCCCTGCCTCTTCATCACGATTGCCTGCGGCGCGTTGAGCGGTTTCCACGCCACGCAAAGCCCGCTCATGGCGCGGTGCATCGACAGCGAGCGGCACGGCCGCGCCGTGTTCTACGGCGCAATGATCACCGAGGGTCTCGTGGCATTGGTGTGGGCCACGGTGGCGATGTATTTCTTCTACAACGCACCCGAAAGCGGCTACGCGCTGATTGACGGGCCGGGCAACCAAGGCTTCCACACCGCCGCCCCCGCCGTCGTGACGCTGGTTTGCCAAGACTGGCTCGGCATTGCGGGCGGCATCCTGGCGGTTTTGGGCGTAGTGGCCGCGCCGATTACCAGCGGCGACACGGCGTTTCGCAGCGCGCGCCTCATCATTGCCGACTTCCTCCACCTGCCCCAGCGCGCCATAGCCAAGCGCCTGCAAGTTTGCCTGCCGCTCTTTGCGGTAGCCATCGTGCTCCTGCTGTGGCAGATAGAGGACAAAGACGGGTTCAACATCATTTGGCGTTATTTCGGCTGGGCCAATCAGTCGCTCGCCGTCTTCGTGCTTTGGGCGGCCACGGTATATTTTGTAGAAAAAGGGCGTTCGTGCCTCATCACGCTCTTCCCCGCGCTATTCATGACCGCCGTTTGCTCTTGCTACTTCTTCGTGTCTCAGCAAATGCTCGGCCTGCCGCTGCCCATAGGCTACGCCCTCGGCTTCTGCCTCACCGCCGCCGTCGGCGTGCGCTTCGCTTTTTGGAAGAGAGGTAGAAACCTACTCTGATTATGCGCATTTCTCCCCACCGCCACATCTCCGAAACCCTGCGCATCGGCCTGCCCATCGCTATCGGGCAGGTCGGGGTGATTATACTCGGATTTGCCGACACGATGATGGTGGGACGCTACGCCACCTCCGCGCTTGCCGCCGCCTCGTTTGTGAACAATCTGTTCAACCTCGTCACCATGCTTCTCTTGGGCTATTCCTACGGACTTACGCCCTTGGTGTCGGGCTGCCTCGGCAGGGGCAGCGCACGCAGCGGCGGCAGCGTGCTGCACACGGCCTTGCAGAGCGGGGCGCGCTTCACGGCACTCATCATGCTCCTCTGCGCAGCCGTATTCATCTTGCTGCCGTGGCTCGGACAGCCCGCCGAACTCCTGCCGCTTATCCGCCCCTACTTTCTCCTCATGCTTGCCTCGATGCCCTTCGTGATGCTGTTCAACCTCGTGCGGCAATTCACCGACGCGTTTACCGACACGGCGGCGGGCATGTGGGTGCTGCTCATCGGCAATGCCCTCAACATTCTGCTCAACTACCTGCTGATTTACGGCATCGGCCCATTCCCCGAATGGGGACTTACCGGCGCGGGCGTTGCCACGCTTGCCGCCCGCGTATTCATGGCACTTGCCATCTGCGCCTACGTGTGGCAGAACCGCCGCTATCGGCAGGCGCGGCTCGGACTGGCGGCCGTGCGCCCCACCCCGTCGATGCGCCGCACCATGCACAGGCAGTCCGTACCCGTGGCCTTGCAACTCGGCATGGAGACCGGCGCGTTCACCGCCAGCTGCATCATGGCAGGCTGGCTGGGCGTTACGGAACTGGCGGCCTATCAGGTGATGGTCACCGTGGGCACGCTCGGATTTCTGGTGTATTACAGTTTCGGCGCGGCGATGAGCATCCGAATTGCCGGCTTCATCGGTGCGGGCAACCTCGCCGCCGTGCGTCCCGCCACGCGTGCTGGCGTAGTGCTGTTGCTTGCTTCTGCCACGGTGGCGGCGGGCGTATTTCTCGGTTTCGGCGACAGCCTTTTGCGGATCTTCACCAGCGATGAAGCGGTTTTGGACATGGCAGCCACGTTGCTCTTCCCCCTTGCGCTCTACCAGTTTGCCGACAGCATGCAAACCTGCTTTGCCAACGCCCTGCGCGGCACGTCGCACGTGGTTTCGATGATGTGGATAGCCTTCGTCAGCTACATCGTGATAAACATTCCCTTAGGCTATCTCCTCGGCTTCCCCCTCGGTTTCGGCATTCGCGGCATCTATTTCGCCTTTACGGGCGGCCTGCTTTGCGCCGCCGTGCTTTACGCCTCGCGCTTCTATAAGGTATTGGAGAAAAGTAGCAGGCGTATTGTATAATGTCGGCTGCACCCGGCATAGCTTGAACAAGTTCGGCTCTGCGCTCATTTGCACGAAAATACTCGCCAAACCAAAGCGAAAAAGTTCTCTTTGGTCTTTTGGCTTAACGAAAAACTATTCATCTATTCATTCTTTAGTTTCTTGCATAAAAGTAGGGGCGTTCTGCAGAACGCCCGCCGAATGCGCCGCATGGCTATATCAATCAAGCAACCATCAACCGGAGGGTGTGTCAAAATAAATATTGTTGCAGATGTATCCCCTGTAAGGGGAAAAT
>JBJEAH010000165.1:0-8309 GCA_051868815.1 Alloprevotella sp. | reverse complement strand
GGTATGTTTCAGGCGTATATTGGAGAATCCCCCAACAATACTCAACCCCTCGGCTTGCCGATTGACCTGCGCGAACAGGTATCTCAAATTCCCGGCGAGCCTTGGGTGGACGATGCTACCGCCAGCAGCGTGGCAGAGATTATAGAGAACGACCGCAACCTGCGCAACCAAAACTACATGAAGGGTCCCCAGTATATTTATACCTGCGGCGAAACGACCTCTATCCGCAATGCCACCCCCACTTACCCTGCATTGCGCCGTATTCTTGGTATCCATAACTTCGATTCCGACAAGACCTATTACATGCGCTTCAAGTCTGTGATGGAAAGCAGCGAGACGCAGTTCCAAGTAGACTACTTTGAGTTTGTACCTACGAGCGTCATCACCGATCCCACCAATCCCGAAGATATTTGGTAACCGCAACCGTAAATCATAGTAATATGAAAAGCTTAATATATAAAACCCCGGTAAAAAGCGCTTGCCTCGGCGCAATGATGCTTTTGAGCCTCACGGCGTGCACGGACGACCATTTCGACATTATGCCCGCCACTGATACGGCCGGCAATACGCTTTGGCAGAATATCCAGTCGCACCCAGAACTTGACTCTTTGCAGATGATTCTTTCCCGCACGAAAGTAATCCGCAAAACGACAGAAAACAGCGACAAGGCAATGTATTACAGCCAGCTGCTCAACGCGCCGCAGACATTTACTCTTTGGGCGCCGCTCAACGGCAAGTACCAGCAGCATACGGCCAAGTATTTTCTTGACCTCTTGGACGAGGCCGAGGCCTTGCGGCAGAAAGGTGGATCAGAAAATGCGGTCGCTGCCAATGAAATTCACGACCGCATCGGCACGCAGTTTATTAAGAACCACCTCGCCCGCTTCAATTACGAAAGCAACAACGACGAGCAGAAAGTACGTATGCTCAACTCCAAGGTGTGCTACTACGACATGGGTGCCAATAAGTTCAATGGCGTGAACATCAACACAGGTTACGGGCGCATCGTTTCTTCAAACGGCGTGATGTTTGTCCTCGACAGTTCTTCACCCTTTGCCTACAACGTTTACGACTATATCGAGGCAAATGCCCAGAACCTTTCCAAGGTGAACGCCATTCTTCGCGACCCCGATGTAGAAAAGGAGGAATTCGACGAAGTACATTCCACACCCGGCGCCACCGATGAGAATGGTAACATTCACTATGTAGACTCCGTTTATGTGAAGACCAATTCTATACTTGACTACGCCGGGGCTGCGATTCAGAACGAAGACAGCCTCTACATCGCCGTTATTCCTACCGACAACGCATGGGATAAAGCTTACGATGAGGTCAGCCAACTCTATCGTTACAACAAGAAGTATAAATATGAGTGGTCGAAAGATAAGAACCAGATGGGAAAGACCTATCCCGATGGTACTAAAAACCTTGATGCCGACTCTTTGCAGAACTACAACACCAACGCAGCCCTTATCCGTAGCATGTTCTTCTCACCCGGCAAGTTCGACTACGAAGTTAACCGCAGCGATTCTGCAAAGGTCATCGACTACGTGCTTTATCACGACTCCATTGAGTCTACCAACGGCGTGATTTATCACAATCCTAAGACCGGCAACAACGGCAGCAACCCTTTGTTCAATAATCAGAAGCCTGTCAAGGCCTCCAACGGTTATGTGTTCGAGTTGGAAGACTACGCCTTGCACCCCTCTTATTCTTTCCAGTCCCGCGAAGAAGTCGATTTGCGCTACACCACCTACGTGCTTGGCGTCAGTGGTGGAACAGCCACGAGTGTTCTCCTGCAAGAAGGTACCAACTGGAACAAAGAAGTGAAGGGTGAAGTCACCGACAACCGTTACTGCTTCTTCAGAAGTTCCGGCTCAACAATGGAAGTATTCATTCGCCTCGACGGCATCGCCAGCGGCAAGTACAAGATTTCTGCCGAAATCCTGCCCAACCGCATTTGCGAGGACAACATCATGACCGAAGAAGGCGAGGACGGCGAACAAGTTTACATTCCGCAGAATACGCAGTTCCGCGCACGTCTGCTGTACGATGACGGCACCAACGTCACCTCACAAACACAGACCGACTTTATCTCGGTTGATGAAAACGAAATCAAGATCTACCCGCTTTGGGAACAAGTCGAGTTCCAGCGCAGCTATGTCAATCTGCCCGCAGGCGTAGACAGCTTCCCGTACCTCGTTTTTCGTATGCCGGCCCAACAGCAGCAGAGCAACAACGTAAACGGTCTAAGCGTTTCGCGCATCATCATCGAGCCTATCCATGAGTAAACATAAGTTCTTGTTAACTAAAAACACAGAAGACAATGAATAATAATAAAAGAATCAATCTGATGCAAGGTTTCTTGCGCGCCGGAGTTTGTCTCTTTATGTTATCGGGAACTTGTGTTCTCTCTGCCCAAAAGAAGACAGAACCCGCCAAGGAAGCCCCAAAGAAGGAGCAGAAGGCCAAGAAGCAGCAGAAGGACCAGCAATACACTTTGAAGGAAGTGAAAGGCCACGTCTACGACGCTGCCACCGGCAAGCCCCTCGGCGGCGTGCGTGTGCAGTCGCTTGCGCATAACACCTTCTCCACTCTGACCGAGGACGACGGCTCCTATACCATCAAAGTCCCCGATTTTGAAGACGTGCTCTATTTCAGCATTTCCGACTATAATGCCATGCAGCTTGCCATGAAAGGCGTTGCAGGGCAGGACGTGCAGATGCAGTCAGTAAAGCTCCGCTCCTTCTATGAGGACAAAGTGTCGCTCAACAACCGCAAGTACATGAGCCTCACCGAGACTTCCGCTATCAATGCGGAGGACGACCTCGAAAACGAACTTTCATCGAGCGTGCGTACCATAAAGCGCGGCGGTATGCCGGCACAGGGCGCAGCCATGTTTATCAATGGTCTCAACTCTATCAATGCCAACGCCCAGCCCCTCATCGTGGTGGACGGCGTGATTTGGGACGGACAGTACGACCGCACCGCGCTCCACGATGGCTTCTTCATCGACGTGCTTAGCGTTATCGACCCCGAAGACATTGCTTCTATCGAAGTCTTGAAGAATGGAACGGCGCTTTATGGCGCAAAGGGCGGTAACGGCGTGATCGAAATCAAGACAAAGCGCGGCAAGAGCATGGCCACACGCATCAATGTGCGCGCTTTTGGTAGCTATGAGCTGAAACCCTCCACCACGCAGATGATGAACGCCTCGCAATATCGCGGCTACGTCACCGAATTGCTCGGTACGCACCCCGACAACGAAGCGCTCAGCAGCTCTATGACCATTCCATTCCTCAACGAAGACCCCTCTTACCTCTTCTATCCGCTCTACCACAATGATACCGACTGGCAGAAGGATCTCTATCGCAACTCTTTCGCGCAGAACTATAAGGTAAGCGTAGAAGGTGGTGACGATGTGGCTATGTATAACCTCTCACTGGGTTACACCAAGAGCGATGCCACGGCTGAGGAAAACGACTTCAACCGTCTGAACATTCGTTTCAACACCGACGTAAACTTGCTTAAAAACCTCACGGCACAGCTCGATATCGCCTTCTCGCGCAACTCTTACAACCTGCGCGACAACGGTTGGGCGCCCGACTACACCAGCCGCCACATATCTTCGCCCAATGTGCTCGGTCAGCTGCAGGCACCTTTCCTCAGTCCCTATGCCTACTATGTGAAGTATGAGAACGGCGGGCTCAACCTCGTGCCCTCAAATGTCTATGCCGGTAAGAACTACACCGACGACAACAACCCCTTCCGCTTTGCCGAAAGCTACGGATATGCAGGCCTGGTCAATCCTTTCTGGATTCTTGAAAACGGCGAAGGCGATAACAAGAACCATCAGGAACAGATGCAGTTCTCTATGAACATCGCCCCCAAGTACCGCATCAATAAGTACCTCACCATTCAGGAGCGTTTTAGCTATATCATGAACCGCAATGATGAGAAGTACTATCTCCCCTCCAACGGTACCCCCGCCAAGGAAGTGCCCAACATGGGCGACGCTACCAGCTTTGTGGCTTCGCAGGTTGCCAAGGAAACGACGCTTTTCAATGATATCAATATCCGTTGGCACCGCAATTATCAGGCACACGACATCGACCTCTTCGGCGGTTTCCGCCTCGCCTCTTATTCTTTCAACGCCAGCAGCGTTTCGGGCTACAACAACGACAACGACAAGATGCCCAACATCTCGGGTAGCCTCGACAACCTCTCCAACGGCGGTGTAAACGATAAGTGGATGAACCTTGCCTATTACCTCAACGCCGGCTACAGCTTCGCAAACAAGTATTTCCTCAATGCAGGCGTCACGATGGAGGCTTCCTCGCGTTTTGGTACGGATACCGATGCCGGCATTAAGCTTTGCGGCGTTTCTTGGGGCTTGTTCCCCTCCGTACAGGCTGCATGGCTCATGTCGTCCGAAAAGTGGTTCAATGTCAAGTTTATCGACTACTTGAAACTCACCGCAGGCTATGAAGAGACGGGTAACGACAACGTGGACTACTACGCCAGCCGCACCTATTTCGAGAACATCAAGTTCATGGATAAGAAGACCGGTCTCGTGCTCTCCAACGTCCAGAACCCGAAAATCCAGTGGGAAACCAACCACCGCTTCAACGTCGGCCTGGAAACCTCGCTGCTCAACAACCGCCTCAACTTAGCCGTTGAATACTTCTGGTCCAAGACCACCGACCTCCTTACCCGTAAGGCTGTCAGCGACATCATCGGCCTGCCCTATATCTGGGTGAACGACGGTGCCTTGAAGAACACCGGCGTAGAGTTCCGCGCCAGCGGCGTTATCCTCAACAAGAAGGATTGGCAGTTACAGGCAGGTTTCAGCATCGGTCACTACAAGAACGAAATCACTGAGCTGCCCGAGACCGACCTCAACCACATCACGACCTACAACCTCGACGAAAACGGCAAGAAGGCCGGTCTGTACAATGACATTCACGGCTACACTTCTTCTATCTACGGCACCAACAACATTCTTACCGCTGTTGGCCGCCCCGCAGGCGTGTTCTATGGTTATCAGACCGCAGGTGTCTTCTCCACCGATGCCGAAGCCGCTTCTGCCCACACCAATGCCGACGGTTCTACCACTTACCTGAAGTACCCCACCGGGCTTTCGCAGAATCCCTACCGCAATTTCAAGGCCGGCGACGTGCACTTCGTAGACCAGAACGGCGATGGTTGGATCAATGAGGCCGATATGGTTGAAATCGGCGACCCCAACCCCGTCATTTACGGTAACTTCTTCGCACAGCTCCGTTGGAAAGACCTCACGCTCGACCTCAGCTTCAAGTATTCCGTAGGCAACGACGTGTTCAACTACCAGCGCATGCAGCTCGAAAGTGCCAACAACGTTTACAATCAAACGACGGCCGTTTGCAACCGCTGGCGTTATCAGGGTCAGCAGACCGACGTGCCCCGTGCCGTTGCCACAACGAGCGACGACTGGGTGAACAACGAACGCTTCTCCGACCGTTGGATTGAGGACGGCTCTTATCTCAAGCTCAAGAAGATTCGCCTTTCTTACAAAGTGCCCGTCAAGTGGGATTGGCTGCTTGGCCTCTCCGTATGGGCTGAATCCTCCAACGTCTTCACGGTCACGAAGTACACGGGCAATGACCCCGAATTCTCATGTGGCAACGGCACGCTCTATCAGGGCATCGATGCCGGCTTGCTCCCGCAGAACCGCAACTTTACGCTTGGTCTGACCATTAACTTGTAAAACGTCTATCCGGAATGGGGCAGGGGAGCAATCCCCTGCCGCTCACGGACAACCTAATACCAAATACAATGAAAAGAAAATCAATTATAAGTCTGTTTGCCTGCCTTCTCGGCTTCGGCATCACCACCACCTCCTGCGAAGATATGCTCACGCCCGACATGGATCGCTATAACGGAGGATTCAGCGGTAAAGACACGGTTGCTTTTTACTATGGTATCCTTAGCAATTTGCAAGAGGTGGCAGAACAGAATTTCCTGCTCGGCGAAATCCGTGGCGACCTCGTCGATACCACAATGTACAGCAGCGACTCCATTGCTTCTATCGCCAATTTCGAGCGCCTGCCCAACGGTGAGAACAATTTGCTCAACCGTGCCGCCTACTATAAGGTTATCAATCAGTGCAACTACTACCTCCAAGTCTGCAACACGGGCGCTTCCAAAAACAGCGTCTACTATATGCGCAAAGAATGTGCGCAGGTGGAACTGATACGCGCCTGGACTTACATGCAGCTTGTGCAGAACTACGGCGAAGTGCCTTTCATCACGCAGCCCGTAGATAATGCCGACACCGGCTGGGAAACCAATTCTCCCGAAGGTACGGTGAATGCCTCCAACCTGCTTGACAAGCTCTATTCGCACATGCAGACGGCTCTTGCCTACGAATTGGAAGGCCGTCCCCAGTATGGCGATTTGCAGACCGGCGGTGGCGTGGCTATTCCCAACGACCTCCTGCTTTTGCCGGGCAAGGTGGTAATGGCCGACCTTTATCTGTTGCGCGGTCGCGACCGCAACGACTATATTCAGGCTGCCAAATATTATAATGAATACCTCAATGACGTCAACAAGCGTGTTTCTGTTTCTGATGCCGCTGAAGCCAGCGAGGTTAATAATGGCACCCAGACCAATTATTACGTTTCTGTCTACAACTGGTTAAACAATCAGTTCAAAGATGCTGCACAGACCCAAGAAGGCGCAAACAATTGCGAGGCCATTACGGTTGTGCCTTCTGCTTCTAATATTCAGTTCGGTAAAGTGTTGTCACAGATGCCCCAGTTCTTTGGCTTCGATGTCACCACGTCTGCTTCAACCGATGGTACTACTTCTAACGACGCAGGCACGGTTACCGGCTCTGTTTCCGGTTCTATCACTACACGCGCCAACTATAAGAACCGTCAGCTCGGACCGTCCAGCAGTTATCTTAACCTCTGTGCCGCTCAAAACTACACTTATCCCGTATTTAGCGGTTCAGACGAAGTGGTCGACGTTAAGTATTACAAAAGTGTGGGCGATGCCCGCCTTGCAGCTTCCGCTCCTTTGGTAACCACCAAGGAAGGCCGCCTGCGCTTCATCGACAAGTTCTGTCCGGCCAACAGCGTTAGCAGCACGGGTACGGCAAGTTCCTTCTCCTTCCGCTACATGAAGAGCATCTATCGCCTCTCTCAGGTGATGCTGCGCTATGCCGAGGCCGTCAACCGCGCCGGCTTCCCTCGCTATGCTTTTGCTATCCTTCGCAACGGCCTTAGCTCCTCCAACATGCCTGAATATCAGAACAGTGGTAGCAGCTACACTGGCGTGCTCGACTCCGTTTGCTACGACAATGAAAACAAGAAGTTCCGCACCATTTATTACCTCGACTCCATCTCTGGTAACTATCGTGCCTTGAACTACATTTCAGCTTACGAAGTTCAGAAGGCACACAGCGAAGGCCTCAATGCCACGATGCTCTATTGCAACGGTTGGAACAACTATGGTCTCCATGAGTTAGGTTGCGGCCGTAGTTCTCACCTCGACTCGCTTTACAGCTATCGCCTCACCGTCAGCAAGCGTATCCTCGAAGAGGCACAGCGCACCAACACCGTGGACGCTCATGTACTCAAGGTTGTTGCCGATTTGGAAAACGAAGGTAAGGTTCGCCTCTATGAGGTTTACAACGGCGTAGTGCCCACAGAGGAAGAACTGCCCGAGTACACCGAAGAAGAAGCCATTTTCCCCGATGCACCGATCACCGACCCGCTCGAAATCAATGCCGTGGAGAAACTCATTGCCGATGAAATGGCACTCGAAACAGCCTTCGAAGGCACCCGCTTCTTTGACCTCATGCGTATCGCTTCGCACATGAACAACGACCCCGCTTCTCCCAGTGGCACGGAATGGCTGGCATGGCTCGTGAGCCGCCGTTCGCTCAACCTCATGCCTTACGAAAACGTTACGCAGAAAGGTACGCTCTATCCCACTTTGCTTTCTCCCGCAAACTGGTATCTGCGTAGTCCCGAATACTAATCTTTCGGTTGCGTTTTTATTAACGCAAACATCTATCTATTCATTTCCCAAGTGGCTGTGCCGTGATTTCTATTCGCGGCGCAGCCACTTTTTTAGTGCCAGAACTTTTTATATTACTTTATTGGGGCGGGCTGAAATGTCGTGCAAACGAGGGCAATCGAGCTTGCTCAAATTGCCGGGTGCAGCCGACATTATTAAAAGCCCAATTGTTGCCCCCGGCCCGGGGCATCGTAACCATCCGAAACAAGCCGACTTTTACATGACGTTTTTGCTTGTGAACTTTG
>JBJEAH010000164.1:0-8436 GCA_051868815.1 Alloprevotella sp. | reverse complement strand
AGCTCTACGTCGTCATCGGAAAGCTTTGTTACCGGATGCGAGCGGATATAAAGCATGCTATCCACGAGGTCCTTGCCTTTATGGATAGAGCGTTCAAGGGGCGCACACGAAAAGCCGAAGGCACTGATGCTCACATCGGGCGAGGCCATAAGGCTACCGGTCACGGTGTGCGGGAGCAGCACGATGGCATCGTTGGGCGCAAGGCGATATTCCTTTTCATTGATAACTACTTGCAATCTGCCGCTTTTGCAAATCATTACAATTATTTTGTTAATGCTCCGAATTGCGGTTTTAGGGATATCCTTAAAGTTATCAACCGCAAAGACCTCATCATCGGCATAGCCTAAAAGTTCGTTGTCTTCGCCAACAAGGGCTCCCTTCTTTTCTTTTTGTTCTAAAATGCCGTCCATAATTACTTATTTCTAACTGACATACAAAAATAGCGATTTATCTTATAAACAATGTAAGAATAATCGACAAAAATATTCCTTATTTCTTTTTATCGCTAATTTTGCCTATCAAGAAGCCCTTTTGCACAAGAAGAATGGGGCGTAAAATAGAATAGGTGGCGAAACGCACGCGCTCCGCCACCTATATATATAATATTGTATATGCTTGCTTATTCCTTGATGTTGGGTTCTTCCAAGCCGTAACCGTTTTGCTTGTCGATAAGTTTCAGGTAAACGGCAAGTAGCAGGGCCGCTATGCCGAAGCAGGCAAAAATCACGAGCGGCAGGGTGTAATCGTAAGGGATAAACTCTGCGCCGGCTGCCTTGGCGGCGAGCACTGCGGGGTTGTCGGCGTTGGCAGAGTTAAGCACGCTGCCAATAAGCACGGGCACGAAGCAAAGGCCTATGTTTTGCACCCAGAAGATGAGGCAGTACGCGCTGCCGAGCACCTTTTCGTCGATGATTTTAGGTACGCTGGGCCACAGGGCGGCGGGCACGAGGGCAAACGATATGCCGAGCAGAACGATGGTGGCATAGGCAATGAGGTGGCTGTGAGTGGCCGGCAGCACGAAGGCAAACACGAGGTGGCAGGCAATGAGCAGCAGCGCACCGCACATGAGCATCGTTGCGCCCTTGCCCTTGTGGTCGAGGAAGGAGCCGAGGAACGGCGTGATGACAGCCGCGCCGATGGGGAACCAGCGGAAGATATTGGACGCCTCAATGTCGGAAATGCCTTCAAGGTTGCATTGCAGCATATTTGCGCCGTAGCGTTGGAAGGGGAAAATAGCGGAATAATAGAGTACGCAGAGCAGAGCCACCACCCAGAAGATGCGGCTAGTGAGAATGTTCTTCAAATCGGAAGCCTTGAACTCTTCTTCATTCTCGCCCGCCTCGCCTACGCCTGTCTGCCGGTCGAGCTTGCGGTCCATGATGCAGAACACGCTGTACGTAATCAGGCCGATGAAGAGGAGCGCGGTGCAAAAGCCTACAGAAGCAGATACCGAACCGAATTTCTCGGCGATAATGGGCGAAATGGAGAAGATGGCAAACACGCCGACGCGGGCAATGGCCATTTCAAGACCCATGGCGAGTGCCATTTCCTTGCCTTTGAACCATTTGGCTATGGCTTTCGACACGGTCGTGCCTGCCATTTCGCAGCCGCAACCGAAAATCATGAAGCCGAAGGAGGCAAGCTTTGCGCTGGCGGGCATGGCGACCCACCAAGAGCCGAGCCATGCTTCCAGGCCCGTGCCTTTGAACGCCTCGCTAATGGCATAATACTTAATGCACGCGCCGATGAACATCATCGAAGCGGACAACTCGCCCGTGAAACGGATGCCGCACTTGTCGAGAATAATGCCGGCCACGATGAGAAAGCCGAACACGTTAACGATGTACTCGCTCGCCGCATACGTGCCGAACACGTCGGGCGTCCAGCCGTATTGGTTTTCTACGAGCGACTGAAGAGGCGACATCATGTCGACGAACATGTAGCCGAAAAACATCATAGAGGCTACAAGGACAAGCGCTGTCCAACGCGCGGCGGCACTGTCGTTGAGTTTTCTTTGGATTAATTCTGTCATTGTTTGTTTTTGATATTTATGGATTATATTATTTCAGCCATTTGTCCAGCCAGCGGAAGAAGGTGCGCTGCCAGAGCACGCCGTTCTGCGGTTTGAGCACCCAGTGGTTCTCGTCGGGGAAGAGCAGGAGCTGTGCCGGCACGCCGCGCAGGCGGGCTGCCGTAAACGCGCTTTCGGCCTGGGTGTACTCGATGCGGAAGTCCTTCTGCCCGTGAATGCAAAGAATGGGCGTGTCCCATTTATCGACGGAGCGGTGCGGGGAATCCTCAAACCAACTGCGCTGACGGCCTTCGCGGTCACGTATCCAGGGCGCATTGCGCAAGTCCCAATTCGGGAACCAAAGCTCTTCTGTTTCGACGTACTGCTGTTCCGTGTTGAAGATGCCGTCGTGTGCGATGAAGCATTTGAAACGTTTGTTGTGGTGTCCGGCGAGCCAATAAACGCTGTAACCGCCAAAACTTGCGCCCACTGCGCCGAGGTGCTCCCTGTCTACGTAAGGCTCGGTGGCGATGTCGTCGATCGCCGAGAGATAGTCCTTCATGCACAGGCCGTTGTAGTCGCCGCTGATTTCTTCCAGCCATTCCATGCCGAAGCCGGGCAGGCCTCGACGGTTCGGGGCTATCACAATGTAGCCGTTGGCCGCCATGATCTGGAAATTCCAACGGTAGCTCCAGAACTGGCTGACGGGCGACTGCGGGCCGCCCTCGCAGAAGAGAAGCACGGGATATTTCTTAGCGGGGTCGAACTTGGGGGGATAGACCACCCAGCAGAGTTCTTCCTGTCCGTCCACGGTTTTCACGCGGCGTTCCTTCACCTCGCCAAAAGCAAGCTGCTTGTAAAAAGCCTCGTTCTCCTTGGTCAAAGCCTCTGCCACGATGTTTTTGCCGAGCGATACGGCATATATTTCGTCCGCACTGCTCATGCTGTGGCGCTTGGCAATAAGCTGCTTGCCATTGGGCGCAATGCCCACAAGGCTGTAATCGCACACCTCGTCGGTGAGCTGCTTCACAGTGCCTTTGAGGTCGGTCACGTAGATATTGGTGCGCCCATACCAAACGCCGGTGAAGTAAATCTTTTGCGATTTCGCGTCCCAGCAAAATTCGTTCACGCCGCTTTGGAACGCCTCGGTTACGAATTGCTTCTTGCCGGTAGCAAGTTCCATGACGCAGAGCCGCGTGCGGTCGCTCTCATATCCGTCGCGCTCCATGCTGAGCCACGAGAGGTAGCGGCCGTCGGGCGAGAACTGCGGATTTTGGTCGTAGCCCACGAGCGCGTCTTTCTGATTGTTCACCTCTTGCTGCTCGAGGCTGCGCAGCGGGTCGCAGTCGGGCGCTTTCCAGCCGTCGGGTTTGCACACGTTGCGCGTGGTGCCGTCTTCGGTGTTATATATAAATATGTCGCTGTCGGTGCTGATAGCGTAGTCGCGCCCGGTCTTTTTGCGGCAGGTATAGGCTATGGTTTTCGAATCGGGGCTCCACGCCAATTGCTCTATGCCGCCGAAGGGCATCATCGGGCACTCAAACGGCTCGCCGGCGAGCAAATCCGTCTCCTGCCCTACTCTTTCGCCGTCAAACGCAGCCACGAAGGGATGCGGTGCGGTGGTGACGTACGTGTCCCAGTGCTTATACATCAGGTCGTTGATGACCATGCCCGTTGCCTTGGGCAGGTCCTCGTCGTTTTGCTGAATAGCGGTATGCTGCGGCACTTCGTGGATAAGGATTACCTGCTTGCCGTCGGGCGAAAAGAGGAAGTCGATAACGTCCGTCTCGGAAAACGAGAGTTGCCTGCGACCGCTGCCGTCGAGATTCATTTCCCACACTTGGCTCTTGCCGTCGGCGGCGGCGAGATAGGCGATGCGCGTGCCGTTCTTGATGAAAACGGGACTGCTCTCACTGCCTGCGCCCACGGTAATCTGTTTGTCGGCGCAGGTCTCCATGTCGAGCAGGTGAATGGTCGTATGGCTGCGGTTTTGCTTCACGCTGTAATAGGTCACGGTATAGGCCAGCGCTTTGCCGTCGGGCGACTGTGCCACGCTGCCTATGCGCCCCATTGCCCAGAGGTTCTCGGGCGTCATCAGCTCAGTGCCTGGTGCGGGCTGCTGCTTGCCGATAATCGGCTCGTCCGCCGTTTGCGCGGCGGCGTTCATGCCGAGGCTGGCGATAGTGAGTGCCATAAAAAGTTTAAGGAAGTGCATGGTTGATGTTATTTGGTACTCGTTATCTCCCGTTCCTTTTCCGCTGCTGCTCGAGCATTTCCTGCTGCTGTTTTTGCAGGGCTTCGAAGCGGGCGGCGAGGCCGGTGGGCTTCTTGTTGGGGTTGTTCTTGTTGGCCTTATAGTTCTCTTCGAGTTTGGCGAGGAGTTTGGCGTCGTCGGTTGTCTTGCGCAGATACCACATGGTGAGCGCGGAGAAGAGGAGCGAGATGAAATAGTAGTAGTTAAGGCCAGCCGAGTACTTGTTGAACATGAAGAAGAAGAACAAGGGCATGAGCATCATCATCCACTGCATGAGCTTCATCTGCTGCGCCTGTTCGCCCGACATGGTCTCTTTCTGCTGGCGCATCATCAGATAACTGTACAGCAGGTTGCAGGCACAGAAGAGGAGGCAGAAGAGGCTGAGGTGGTTGCCCAAGCCCCAAATCTCGAAGTTCCAGGAAATGAGGTCGTCGTAGGTGCTGAGGTCGTCTGCCCACAGGAAACTCTGCTGGCGCAGCTCGATGGCATTGGGCACGAAGTTGAACATCGCAATCCAGATAGGCATCTGAATGAGCATCGGCAGGCAGCCGCCCATGGGGCTAACGCCATACTGCGAATAGAGCGTCATGATTTCCTGCTGGCGCTTCATGGCATCTTCCTGCTTGGGGTATTTCTTAGAAATCTCGTCGACTTTCGGTTTCAGCACGCGCATCTTCGCGCTGCTCATATAGCTCTTGCGGGTGGGGGCATACACGATGACGCGCAGGAGGAGCGTGATGAACAGGAGCACGATGCCCATGGGCAGGTTCAAGCGGGTGAAGAAGTCGAAGACGTAGAGCGTGAAGTAGCGGTTGATCCATTTGAAGAGCGGCCAGCCGAGATACACGAGGTCCTGCAACTCATATTCTTCTGCCGTGATGCGGAAGTCGTCCATCGACTGCAGGAGGCGATAGTTGTTCGGACCGAAATAATATTGGAAGTCGGTGGCCTTTGCGCCCGTGGGGTCTACGGTCGTTTCCATCTGCGCGTTGTAGGCTTTCAGGTAACCCGACTTCTCGTCGAGCTGCTCGCTCCTGACCTCCACGTTCTTCATCGGCGCGGCGGCGATGAGCACGGAACTGAAATACTGGTTCTTGAAGGCAATCCAGTTCACGCCCGCCGTCACGCTTTCCTCCTCGGTCTGCTGCTCGGCGAGCTTTTCCACGTCGTCGTCCGTAGTTTTATAGGTGAGCGTGGAATACATGTTTTCAAAATAGAAACCCTTTTCGTGGCGTGCCACGCGGTCGTGCCAGGCCATGTAAAGCGGTGCGCCGCCTGCCTTGCACAGATTGCCCATGCCGGAAGTGTGCAGCGAGCAGTTGAGCAGGTAGTTGTCGGTCAGGAGCTTGTACACGAGGCTGATGCGCTGCGCATTGTCTTTCGAGGCGAGCGTAAGCGTGACGGTGGAGTCGGTCACGTTCTCGGGCGTAAAGCAATAATCGGCGAGGCGCATATTGCGCTCCTTGGTTTCGAGCACGAGGTCGAGGCCGGCATCTTTCTCGGAGTAGAGCAAGAGCGGGTTATCCTTGCCTTCGGCAAAGTCGCTGTAGCTTTTGTATTCGTTGAGTTTCACCTCTGCAACGGTGGCGCCCTTTGTGGAAATCTTCACGCTCACCTTGTTGTTGCGGAGCGTGATATATTCCGCCTTTTGGCCGGCAGTGTAAAAGCGGTCGGTGCTGTCGGGCGGCATGGCCGCCGCTGCCGTAGTGGGCGTGGGCGTTGCCGCTTGCTTGGGTTGTGCGGTCTGTTCAGGCGCAGGTTGCTGCACGGGCTGCTGCTGGGTGTTGTAGTAACTGAAACCGATAAGCACGGCTGCCATCAGCACAAGCCCGATAATTGTGTTTTTATCCATTATAAATATAAGCTTAAATGCAACGTGCCTGGAAGGCACTACAAAAGCGTAGCTTTTAGTAACCGGGGACGAAGTCCTCGGTGAGGCGTTGGGAAGACGATGTGCCTGGAAGGCACTACGCCATAGGACGAAGCCCTGCGGCAGGCGTACTGCCTTCCAGGCAGAATATTCCTTATAGCCTTCCTCCGAGGACTACGTCCCCGGTTACTATCGCTACGCTCTGTACTGCCTTCCAGGCAGTTTTTGCACGTTGATTATTTATTTCTCATTATCCTTATGCGCCTCAATCGCCGCCTTCACGAAGTCGAGGAAGAGGGGGTGCGGGTGCAGCACGGTGCTGGAGTATTCGGGGTGGAACTGTGTGCCGATGTACCAGCGCAGGTTGGGGATTTCCACGATTTCCACCAGTTCCGTGTCGGGGTTGGTGCCGACGCACTGCATGCCGGCCTGCTCATACTGGGCGCGGTAGTCGTTGTTGAACTCGTAGCGGTGGCGGTGGCGCTCGCGGATCACGTCCTTGCCGTAGATTTCGCGCGCGCGGCTGCCCTCTTTCAGGGCGCATTCGTAACCGCCGAGGCGCATCGTGCCGCCCATGTTCGTGATGTTCTTCTGGTCCTCCATGATGTCGATCACGTTGTGGGTGGTCTTGGAATCCATCTCCACGCTGTTGGCGTCGGCAAAGCCGAGCACGTTGCGCCCGAACTCAATGACCATCATCTGCATGCCGAGACAGATGCCGAAGGTCGGCACATCGTGCTCGCGGCAATAGCGGGCGGCGACGAGCTTGCCCTCGATGCCGCGCTGTCCGAAGCCCGGGCACACCACGATGCCGTCCATCGCCTTAATCTCGTCCGCCACGTTTTCGGCGGTGAGGTGCTCGCTGTTGATGAAGTGGCACTTCACCTTGCGGTCGTTGTAAGTGCCTGCCTGCGAGAGCGATTCGAGGATACTCTTATAGGCGTCCTGCAAGTCGTATTTGCCCACGAGACCAATGTTGATGACCTTCGTGGCCTTGTGGCGGCGGTCCAGGAAGTTGCGCCACGGGCCAAGTCCCGGCGTTTCGCCGACGGGCATATCGAGTTTGCGCAAAATCGTGGCGTCGAGTTCCTGCTCCTGCATACGGAGGGGCACCTCGTAAATCGTGGGCTGGTCGATGCTCTGCACCACTGCGTCGGGCGACACGTTGCAGAAGTTTGCCACCTTCTTGCGCAAGCCGGCAGAGAGTTCGTGCTCGGTGCGGAGCACGAGGATGTCGGGCTGAATGCCGAGGCTTTGCAACTCTTTCACGGAGTGCTGCGTGGGTTTCGTTTTCAGTTCGCCGGCAGCGGAGAGGTAAGGCACGTAAGTCAAGTGTACGCACACGGCGTTTTTGCCCAGTTCCCATTTAAGCTGGCGAATGGCCTCGAGGAACGGCAGGCTTTCGATGTCGCCCACCGTGCCGCCGATTTCCGTAATCACAAAGTCGTAGTGGTTTTTCTTGCCGAGGAAGAGCATGTCGCGCTTAATCTCGTCGGTGATGTGGGGAATTACCTGAATGGTCTTACCGAGATAGTCGCCGCGGCGTTCCTTCTCAATGACGCTTTGGTAGATGCGTCCCGTTGTGACGTTGTTGTTGCGCGTTGTCTGAATGCCCGTAAAGCGTTCGTAGTGACCGAGGTCGAGGTCGGTTTCCTGCCCGTCGTCGGTAACGTAGCACTCGCCGTGCTCGTAAGGGTTAAGCGTCCCCGGGTCGATGTTGATATAGGGATCAAACTTTTGAATGGTAATGTCGAAACCTCTGGCTTGCAGCAGTTTGCCGATAGACGATGAGATAATTCCTTTACCCAGCGAGGAAGCGACGCCTCCCGTAACGAAGATGTACTTAGTTTCAGCCACGATACTAATTTTATTTAAGATGATAATACTTTACGGGCTGCAAATTTACTACTTTCTTAGCAGAAACGCCAAGTTTTGCCTTAGTTTTGTGGCTGTTTGCAGCGGGGCGCGGAGAAGTTTATGCAAAGGGATTGTTATGATTGTGGTTTTCCCCAACAACTCCTTTTTCGGAAAACACAGCCGCCGGCATTTCTGCTGCTCGTCGCTGATAAGAGACAAAAGCGACTGGTAGATTTTCATTGAAAGAGTCAGGCGTAACCCAGCCCGCCCGGGTATTTGCAAAAGTGTGTAAACGCCTTTTCTCTCTCTGCGCAGGGCGTGATTTATACTAAGTGCCTGGAAGGCACTACGGAGCGTAGCGACGGTAACCGGGCACGAAGTGTCCGGGTCAACGAGGACGGTAAGATATGCCTGGAATTTTCGTGCAAACGAGAGCTATCAAGT
>JBJEAH010000163.1:0-1537 GCA_051868815.1 Alloprevotella sp. | reverse complement strand
AGAAAAGTTTTATATAGTAATGAAGCCATTTTGCTCTTTGAGGGTAATTCTGAACCAATTTCTGTTGTTTTGTTCAGACTTTGTCGGTGCTCCTTCGCGCTCCGCTCCGCTCTGAGCCTTGCCAGCCGGCGGCACAATAGGGCGCGTTTTGGCGAACCCGGTCAAAAATCATATCTTTGTACAAGCAGAAAGAGGAAGAGCGCGGGCTTTTCCTCTTTTCGCGTTTTAAGGGGCAAACTATCTTATATGAGCGCAAAAACTATCCTATATGACCGTAAAAATTATCAGCAAGATAATGAAAATTTGCCCCTTTATAGTTTTTCCGATGTGCTTGAAAGTGAAAATTCTCATGCTTTTCGCAGATTTTTTCTCGGAGCAAATTTCCTTTGTCTTAATTATCCCTAAATCTTCGTGCGGCGTCGCCTTAACGATTGCAAACGCGCCGCGAACGCTCTGCGCAGACAGTTGCGTGGCATTAACAGGTTTTGTATTTCCCGTAGGGCAAGGCGACGAAGGTCGCGGGGTGCTGGCGGGCAGGTCGGCGGTCTTTCTCCCCGTTTGCCTTCGTAATTGCGATTTTCGGGCGGTGATTTGACAAAAAAGTCGGGGAAAGTTTGCTCTTCTGCCGAGAAATGCCTACTTTTGCAAAGTACATAAAAGAAGAGACGCTTCCGGGCATAGTTGTCCGTGCGTCTTTTTCAAGGCGCGCCGGGCACGGCGGCGCAATTTTCTTGTTTATTTTTCATCTCGTCTGAAAAACATTCATTGTTGTGACACTCAAAACGATACTTCTCGGAATAGGTCTTGGCTTCATCGGCATCGGCGCGGCTTCCGCGCAGGATACCCTGGACGCTATGCCTACACGCCTCGCGGCAGAGCACGTGGTAAGAGAGGTGTCTGCCCTCACCATGGCCAATGTGCTCAAGCCCGCACCCGTGGCGAAGAAGAAGAGCAATCCCGCAGGCGAGAGCATCGTGCGCACCGCCCTGCAATACGTCGGCGCGCGCTATCGCAGCGGTCACAGCGGCCCTACGGCATTCGACTGCTCGGGTTTCACAAGCTACGTTTATAAGAAAGAAAATATCAGCATCAATCGCAGCTCGCGCTCTCAGTTCACGCAGGGCACGCCCATCCTGACGGTCGGCGAACTGAAAAAGGGCGACCTCGTGTTCTTCGGCGGCTCCGGCTCCACACGCACCATTGGGCACGTCGGCATCGTGACCGAGGTAGACCCCGAAAGCAAGACGTTCAACTTTGTCCACGCCAGCCGCACCGGCGTCAAGGTGGACAGTTCCTCGTCCGCCTATTACAGCCGCCGCTATATCGGTGCCCGCCGCATCGTAGAGGAATAAGCGGTTCGCAGTGTGCGCGAAGCAAGGCGTTATGATGCAGGGAGTTGCTTAATCCCGCATGGCAGTTGCCACCCGATGACGGGCGGCAATTTTTTTCTGACTGCTCGGCAGCACAACCCTTGAAAAAATTCTGATAGAATTCTATTGTATCCGTATAAACTATAAGAGTGTAAAAATATAATCTC
>JBJEAH010000162.1:0-8483 GCA_051868815.1 Alloprevotella sp. | reverse complement strand
CGGCAATTTGAGCGAGCTCAATTGCGCTCGTTTGCACGCCATTTGAAAAACGCCCGGAAATGGTTTACGGGCATTCGTCGAGCCTCTCGCACACGTCGGGCGTTCTGCAGAACGCCCCTACTCCAGATAAGGCGAGTCGCAGACCCACATAGAACAAGCGGTTTTATTTGGTTTTTATCTTAATTCAATCAACGGGTTTTGTTCGTCTTTCTTCGCTTTGTCTATCTCCGCATTGCCTGTTTGCAAAAATTGCCCCTAATTTTGCCTCTGCCGCCTCGGCGGTATCATTTCGACCCTCCCTCGAAATTTCCCCGAAAACGTCTTAAATCGCATAAAAAACGCCTAAAATCGGATTTTGCACAAAAATAAGCCGAAAACTATCCTATATGAAAATTAAAAAAAGAGTAACTTTGCAGCGTAAAAATAATATCCTAAAACGCTTTATTAAAAAATGGTTGACGAAGACAGAATAATCAAAGTCAATATCGAGGAGGAAATGAAAAACTCCTACCGCGATTACTCCATGTCGGTAATCGTGGCCCGTGCGCTGCCCGATGTGCGCGACGGTTTCAAGCCCGTGCATCGCCGTATATTATATGGTATGATGGAACTCGGCGTGACGCACGACAAACCCACACGTAAATCCGCACGTATCGTGGGTGACGTGATGGGTAAATACCACCCGCACGGCGACAGCTCCATTTACGGGGCACTCGTACGCCTGGCGCAGGACTGGAACATGCGCTACCCGCTCGTGTTCGGGCAGGGCAACTTCGGTTCGATGGACGGCGACTCGCCGGCAGCCATGCGTTACACCGAGGCACGCCTTAGCCGCGTGGGCGAAGCCATGATGACGGATCTCGAAAAGGAGACCGTGGACATGGACATGAACTTTGAAAACCGCCTGCCCGAGCCGACGGTAATGCCCACCCGCATCCCCAACTTCCTCGTGAACGGCGCGAGCGGTATCGCCGTAGGTATGGCCACCAACGTGCCGACCCACAACCTCGGAGAGGTAATCGACGGCTGCGTGGCGCTGATTGACAATCCCGATATCACTATTCCCGAATTGATGGAATACGTGAAAGCCCCCGACTTCCCCACGGGCGGCTACATCATCGGCATGCAGGGCGTGAAGAGCGCCTACGAAACGGGGCGCGGCCGCGTCGTGATGCGCGCCCGCACCGAAATCGAAACGCATGAGCAGCACGACTCGATTGTCGTGACCGAGATACCCTACGGCGTGAACAAGGCAGAATTGATACGCTACATCGCCGACCTCGTGAACGAGAAGAAGATCGAGGGCATCAGCAACGTCAACGACGAGAGCGACCGCGAACAGAAAGTCCGCATCGTGATCGACATCAAGCGCGACGCGAACGCGAACGTGGTGCTCAACAAACTTTTGAAGATGACGCAGCTGCAGACCACGTTCGCCGTGAACTGCATCGGTCTCGTGCACGGTCGTCCCCGCACGCTGACGCTCAAGGACTGCATCTCCACCTTCGTGGAGCACCGCCGCGACGTGGTGACCCGCCGCACCATCTTCGACCTCCGCAAGGCCAAGGAACGCGCCCATATCCTCGAAGGACTCATCATTGCCAGCGACAACATCGACGAGGTAGTGCATCTTATCCGCGCCTCCAAGAACCCGCAGGCCGCCTGCGACGCGCTCAAGGCACGCTTCGAGCTGGACGACCTCCAGGCAAAGGCTATCGTGGACATGCGCCTCGCCCAGCTCACCAACATTCAGCAGGACAAGCTCCACGAAGAATATGAAGAATTGCAGCGCCGCATCGCTTACTACGAGCAAATACTTGCCGACGACAAGCTTCGCGACAAGGTGATTAAGGACGAACTGCAAGAGGTGAAGGATAAGTACGGCGACGAGCGCCGCACCGAGATTTGCCTGAGCAGCGAAGAGTTTAATCCCGAAGACTTCTTTGCCGACGATGAGGTGGTTATTACGATCAGCCATCTCGGTTATATTAAGCGCACGCCCCTCGCCGAGTTCAAGGCACAGGGTCGCGGCGGCGTAGGCTCGAAAGGCGGGGCAACGCGCGAGCAAGACTTCATTGAGTACATTTATCCCGCCACCGTGCACAACACGATGCTGTTCTTCACCGCCAAAGGCCGTTGCTTCTGGCTCAAGGTGTATGAAATTCCCGAGGGCAACAAGAACTCGAAAGGCCGCGCCATTCAGAACATGCTCAACATCGAGCCGGGCGACAGCATCAACGCCTGCCTGCATATCCGCAAACTGGCCGACGCAGAATTTTGCGAGAGCCACTACGTGATGTTCTGCACGAAGGAAGGCATTATCAAGAAGACCTGCCTCAAAGAATACTCCCGTCCCCGCGCCAACGGCGTGAACGCTATCACAATCCGCGAGGAAGACCGCGTGGTAAGCGTTGCGCTCACCAACGGCACCGACGAAATCGTGATGGCCAACCGCAACGGCCGCGCCATTCGCTTCAACGAAAGCACCGTGCGCACCATGGGACGCACCGCCACCGGCGTGCGCGGCATGCGCCTCGATGAGGACGGACAGGACGAGGTGATCGGAATGGTTGCCGTAAATAATCCCGAGACGGAAAGCATTCTCGTGGTCAGCGAAAAGGGCTACGGCAAGCGCAGCCTCATTGCCGACTACCGCGTGACGAACCGCAGCGGCAAGGGCGTCAAGACGCTCAGCCTCACCGACAAGACCGGCCCCGTTGTCGCCATTAAGTGCGTCACGGACGACGACGACCTGATGATTATCAACAAGAGCGGCGTGGCCATTCGCCTGAAACTCTCCGAAGTGCGCGTGATGGGCCGTGCCACGCAGGGCGTGCGTCTCATCAACCTCGAAAAGCGCGGCGACATCATCTCAAGCGTCTGCCAGGTGCCCACGGAGGAAGATGAGCAGCCCGAAGCCACGAAAATCTCAGAAAATCCCGCTGATTCCGTTTCCCCGGAAAATACGGCCTCTCCCGAACTCCCGGAAAATCCGGAAGTTACCCAAGAACAATAAAGACCTTATAACCAACAACTAATAAGATTATGAAAAAGTTCCTCTTTACGCTCGCCCTGACCTTTACGGCAGGCGCAGCCATGGCACAAAACAATGCCATCTACAAAGCACAGGAAAAGGTGGAAGCAAACGACCTTAACGCCGCTTTGGAAATTCTCGAAGGCGCAATGGTCAATCCCAAGACCACGAAGTTTGCCGAAATCTACAATAACGCCGCAGAAATCCATGCGCGTATCCTCAACCCCGAGTTGATGAAGGCTGCCCAGAACATACCTTTCGATACGCTCGTTTACTGCGAACACTTGGACAAAGCCATCGACTGCTACACGAAGAGCCACGAAGCCGACATCAAGCCCGATGAAAAGGGCCGCGTGAAGTCGAAGTTCATCGAAAAGAACCGCAGCCGCATGCTCCAGATGCTCGACTACTACAACTATGCCGGCGTGTTCATGAACCAGTCGCACAACCTCGAGAAGAGCCTGGAATACTTCGAGAAGTATTACAACATGCCCAAGAACCCCATCTTCACGCCCGAGCAGACCGACTCTATCTACAAGGCCGACACGAAAGGCTCTTATCGCCAGACGGCGTTCAACGTGACCTATCTTAATTATCAGCTCAAGCGTTGGGCCGATGTGCGCCGCTGCGCCGATGAAGCTCTTCAGGGAGAGGAAAACCTGCGCGACCTTTACATCCTCAAAATGCAGGCCTGCACCGAACTCGGCGACTCCGCCGCCTGGCTCGCCACGCTGAAAGAAGGCGCTGCCCGCATCGAAGACCCCGGCTTCCTGCAAAACCTCCTCTACTACTATGTGCAGAAGGATCAAGTGGACGAAGCCAAGAATATGGCCGACGAACTTTTGCAGAAAAACCCCGAAGGCAAAGGTCCCTGGTATATGAAAGGCTGCGTGGAACTGAACATGACGAAGGACTACGCCGCCGCCCGCGAATGTTTCAAGAAAGCCCTTGCCATCGACCCCGACTATATTGACGCTTGCGTAAATATGGGCTACACCTATATGAATGAGGTTTACGCCAAGAAGATGAGCGGCGAGTGGAAACTCGATCGCAAAAACGTGAAGCAGTTCAACGCCGAGTTCGACCAGATCAAGAAGTACTACGAAGAAGCACGTCCCTACTTCGAGCATGTGCGCGAACTCAAGCCCGATGAACCCAAATACTGGGCTTCTTCCCTGCAGATGATTTACACCAATCTGCAAATGCCCGACCAGGCCAAGGAAATGGAGACCATCATCGAGAGCATGAACCAATAAGCCTTGATTTCATTATTACCCTTATATCTAATATGTCAAGAGTGAACACTGTTTCGCTCTTGGCATATTATGCAAACTCCGTTAGTTGGTTTAGATAAAAACCAGTAAAACCCGTTCTCAATGAAATGGTTATCCACATCCGTGATTAAGTATTTAGGTCTCACGGGTTTTTAATGGTTTTTCCCTTGCGGCGTTTGAAGCGGGCGGGCACCGACCGCAGCTGCGGGGATTAAGGGCGAGCGCGGGCCGATTAGGCACGCAGGCTCGGCATTAAGACCGCAGCGTAGCCCGCAGGGCTTCAAACGAAGCAAGATGTTTTTCATGGTTTTTATCAATAATCATTCTACCAGAACCAAACTCTATTCCCCCAATATTTCCCTGTAAACAATGCCAAGATTGATTTGTCTGTTCTCCGCCTTGCTGCTCCTCCTCGCCGTCCCCACAGAAACGCGCGGGCAGAAGGCATTGCGCGAGGTGAAGACCCTGTTGAAAAACAAAGACTTCAAAGGAGCGTTGCAGCGCGTGCAGGCGTTGCAAAACGACTCTGCGCTTTCAGGCAACACTAAATTATATATGTATGGCATCGAAGCCAACATAGGACTCAACGATATAGAGAACGAGAAAATCTACCTCAAACAAAGCTACGACACCGT
Organism: Alloprevotella sp.; assembly: GCA_051868815.1. Lineage (GTDB taxonomy): Bacteria > Bacteroidota > Bacteroidia > Bacteroidales > Bacteroidaceae > Alloprevotella. The sequence continues at coordinate 3,540 of JBJEAH010000162.1, read as the reverse complement.
CAGCTTCTACAACACGACCCTCGGCATTTTTACCTACACGCTCAAATCCGACAGCTGCGAACGCCTGAAAAATGACGACGCAGCCGCCAAATACCGCCGCGCCAACTTTCAGCGGCTCGAACGCCATTATTCAAATCTCAACTCCGCCGCACGCTTCTTCTACAAGCGCGGACGCTATAAAGAGACCATGCAGTTCCTGCGCATGTATCTCGACTATCCCCACACCTTCCTCGGAGCTGCGGTCGGCATTCCCGAAACCCAGCGCCACCGCAACAACGCCTGCATCTACCTGCACTGCGCCTACGAGTTGAAGAATTATAAAGAAATGGAACGCTATCGCGACCTGGCATTGCGCGACACGACCAACCTCAAATTTACCTACGAATGCCTCGTCAATGCAGCCGAGAATGAAGGCGACAGCGTGGCGTTTGTGCATTGGCTCAAGCAGGGCTTGCAACATTTCCCCGATTATCAGCCTTTCTTTGCCCGGCTCACGGATTACCTCACAGAACATCAGGAATTCGACCTCGTGCTCCAACTCTCCAACACTATGCTCGAAAGAGACTCCAACGAGGTGTGCTACCGCATGGCACAGGCCATGGCTTTGCTCAACCTGAAAAAGTATGACGAAGCCATTGCAGCCGCAAAGAAAACCCTTGCACTCGACTCCACGCTCGTGGAAATGGACTACGGACTCGGACTGGCTTACATCGAAAAGGCAGAGCAGGTGCAGTTGCCCGACAATGCCTATTCAAAATCCTATAAAGCAGCGAAGCAGAAACAAAGAGACTTTTACGCCGCTGCCGAAACCCATCTCGAAACCTACCGCGAGGCTAAGCCAGAAAGCGCGTCGCGCTGGGCACCCTTGCTCTACAAAGTATATCTCAACCTCAACCGAGGAACTAAATTCGCAGAAATAGAACGCATCTTACGAACCATCTGACCATGAATCCCTTGCTCTTGCTCTCATTCGCCACAGTCTATGGCGTTTATCCTTTCCCCGACATTACCGTTGCCCATATAGAAGAGGCGATCCACGCCGGCATGGAAGCCGAAAACAAGGCCGTAGCAGCCATCGTGGACAACCCCGAAGCGCCGACCTTTGAGAATACCGTCGTAGCCCTCGAGCATTCGGGCGAACTGCTCGAACGCGCCACGACACTCATGTATAATCTGCTCAGCGCACATACCAACGACGACTTGGAAAGTTTGGCGCAGCGCATTGCCCCCGTTCTCTCGGAACACGGCAATAACATCATGCTCAACGCCCGCCTTTACGAGCGGGTCAAGGCCGTTTACAGCGACTACAAGCCCAAGGACGCGGAAGAGGCCATGCTGCTCAAAAACACCTATGAGGCGTTTGAACGCTCGGGCGCCACGCTCGATGAAAAGGGCAAGCAGCGCTTTCGCGAAATAAGCGCGGAGCTTTCGCAGCTCACGCTACAATTTTCGCAGAACAAGCTGAAAGATACCAACAACTACTATCTCCACATCACGGATGAGCAGGAACTCGACGGCCTGCCCGAGTTGCAGCGCGGCGCCGCCCGTGAGAATGCGGCGGAGCGCGGTTTAGAAGGGTGGGTGATTACGCTCCATGCCCCCGATTTCATTCCCTTTATGGCTTATGCCAAAAGCCGCAAGCGCCGCGAGGAACTCTATCGCCTCTACCACACGCTCTGCACCCACGGCGACCAATATGACAACTTCGGCATCGTGCGCCGCATCGTGGACCTGCGCCGCGAGAAAGCGCAGCTGCTCGGTTATCCCGACTATGCAGCCTACGTTCTGAAGCATCGCATGGCGGAAACGCCGGAGAACGTGAGGGAGTTTCTGCAAAACCTCACCGAGGCATATCTTCCTGCCGCCCGCGAGGACGTGGCACGCGTGGAAGCAAAGGCCAAGTCGGCAGAAGGTTCAGATTTTGTCTTTCAGCCTTGGGATTTTGCATATTACACGAACCTCCTGCGCCGCGAACAGTACGATTTCGACCCCGAGCAACTGCGCCCTTACTTCGAGTTGGGCAACGTGATAAAGGGCGTGTTCGGACTGGCCACGCGCCTTTACGGCATCACCTTTGAGGAAAATGCCGCCATTCCCGTATACCACCCCGACGTGAAGGCATACGAGGTGAAAGATGCCGACGGCAGCCACCTCGCCGTGCTTTATGCGGACTTCCATCCGCGCGACAGCAAAAAGGGTGGGGCATGGATGACGAATTATCTCGAAGCAGAGGGCGGCTTGCATGGCACGCGCCCGCACGTTTCCCTGACCATGAACTTCACGAAACCGCAGGCCGACCGCCCCGCCTTGCTGACCCTCGACGAGGTAAACACCTTCCTGCATGAGTTCGGGCACGCCCTGCACAGCATCTTCGCAGCCACGCGCTACAGGTCGCTAAGCGGCACGAACGTATATTGGGACTTCGTGGAACTGCCCTCGCAGTTCATGGAAAATTTCTCCACAGAGCCGCAGTTCCTCAATACGTTTGCCTTCCACTACCAAACGGGCGAGCCGATACCGCAAGCGCTGATCGACAAAATTATCAGCCTGCGCACGTTCAACGCCGCCTATTCCTGCATGCGCCAAGTGTCTTTCGGTTTGCTCGACATGGCGTTCTATACGCTGCGCGACGCTGTGCCCGAAGACGTCAGGGCATTTGAGAAAAACGCCTTCGAGCCTGTCCGCCTCTTGCCCGATTGTCCCGAGGCGTGCATGGCGGTTACATTCGGCCACATCATGAGCGGCGGGTATGCAGCCGGCTATTACAGTTACAAATGGGCGGAGGTGCTCGATGCCGATGCCTTCGGCAAATTCCAGGAAACGGGGATCTTCAACACGGCGACGGCACACAGCTTCCGCAACAACATACTCTCGCAGGGCGGCACCCGTCCGCCGATGGATTTATACGTGAACTTCCGAGGCAGAAAACCGACCATCGACGCGCTGCTGCGCCGCGACGGCATTAAATAATAGCATATTCTCATGAACGAAAAGCAAAAGACGCTCGACCTCCGCTATCTGCGCATGGCGAAGATATGGGCGGAAAACTCATACTGCACGCGCCGTCAAGTGGGTGCGCTGATAGTAAAGGACAAGATGATTATCAGCGACGGCTACAACGGCACGCCCTCCGGCTTCGAGAACATTTGCGAGGACGAGCACGGGCTTACCAAACCCTATGTGCTCCACGCTGAAGCCAATGCCATAACCAAGATCGCCTGCTCAGGCAACAACTCCGGCGGTGCTACGCTCTACGTCACCGACGCGCCCTGCATCGAATGTGCAAAACTCATCATACAGGCAGGCATCAGGCGTGTAATTTACGGCAGGCAGTACCGCCTCACCGACGGCTTGGAACTCCTCGAGCGCGCCGGCATAGAACTGCAATATTTGCCTGTGGATTAAAAATATTTTCTTTTATGAAAACCGTCAAGAAGCGTTTTGTACCGCTCATTGTTGCCCTCGGCATCGTCGTCGGCATACTGATCGGCAGTTTCTACGCCAACCACTTTTCTGGGCGGCTGCTCAACATCATAAATA
>JBJEAH010000161.1:0-8518 GCA_051868815.1 Alloprevotella sp. | reverse complement strand
GGCAATCGTACTTGCAACGCTATACGTAGGGGCAAGCCCCTACGCTAATTTATTATCCCCTTACAGGGGATACATCTGCAACAATATTTATTTTGACACACCCTCTACGCCTATGACGATGTATAAAGATACAAATCCTTTGGCGTAATGCCTTCCAGGCACGTCGGCCTCGTATCGCCCGTCCCCCAACGATTCGGCCCTGCGCTCGTTTGCACTAATATTTACGGGCGTTTTGCAAAACGCCCCTACTCGTGAGACCTGAGATTTTAGTAAATACAAGGCATAACAACCCTTAGTGCCATTACTTCCGCACCGATGCCAGCCCTATACAAGTAAAGTAATATCCAAAACTTGTTAATGCCGCTTCACTCCCTGCGTAGAGAGTGAAAACTGCGTTTGCAATCGTTAAGGCGGCGCGGCGCAAAGATTTAGGGATAATTAAGGAAGCGGAAACTAACCCGGAGAAAAATTCCACGCAAACCGAGGAGATTTCAACTTTCAAGCACATCGTAAAAACTATAAAGGGGCAAATTTTTACGAGCCTGCTTATAATTTTTACGCTCATATAAGATAGTTTTTACCTCTCATATAAGATAGTTTGCCCTAAAAACGCAGAAAGAGGAAGAGCGCAGGCTCTTCCTCTTTCTGCTGATGCAAAGATATAATTTTGGGTCAGTTTCGCCAAAATGCGCCCAAGTGTGCCACGGGCTGTCAAGGGGCAGCGCGGCGCAATGTCGGGGCAATATGTCCACAAAAAACATTTCAGTTTTTCCACCCAGCAGGCCATATTTCGATTCTCCGCCATTTTTTTCACGATAAAATTGGGCGGTATCGGGAAAATGCGTAATTTTGCACTGCAAAAAGCAAATGATTATTTTGGAAAGTTGCCGGAGTGATCGATCGGGGCGGACTCGAAATCCGCTGTACGGCTTTGCTGTACCGGGGGTTTGAATCCCTCACTTTCCGCAAAAAGCGACGCGAAACGATTTCGCGCCGCTTTTTTTGTGTCTGCACGCAGCAAAAATGCCGCTTATCTTATATTAAAGTCGTAAATTTGCAGCAATTTACGCATAATAGACATATTATATATATGAACCAAGAAGACAAACCGCAGCCCGGCGTGTCGCTGATCGCAGATTTCGACGGCGACATCGCAGAACTGCTTTCTACCGAAATACCCCAAACGCTGCCGCTGCTGCCCGTGCGCAACATGATGCTCTTTCCCGGAGTGCTGAGCTCCGTGATGGTGAGCCGCGAGTCGTCGCTCGCAGTGGTGAAACGCGCGGCTAAGGACAATTCGCTCTTTGCCGTAGCCACGCAGAAGGATGCCGGCGTGGAGCAGCCCGACGAAAGCGACCTCTACCCCATAGCCGTGGCGGCGCGCGTGATGCGCGTGCTGGAATTGCCCGGCGGCATCACCTCCGTAATCCTCCAAAGCTTCGGGCGGTGCAAGGTGGGCAAAATCACGCGCCGCACCCCCGTGACGCGCATCAGCGTGAGCAGCCTGCCCGACACGCTGCCCCCGACCGACAGCAAGGAATACTCCGCGCTAGTGGACGAATGCCGCGACGCGGCCGTGCGCTTCCTCAAACTCGGCGATACGCAGCACGAAGAGGCCGTCTTCGCTATCCGCAACATCAAGCACGACGTCTTCACCGTCAACTTCCTCTGCACCAACCTGCCCTTCACGCTGGAAGAAAAGGCCAGCCTCCTGGCCATAGACGACAACGTGGAGCGGGCCTACGCCCTGCTCACGCTCCTGAACCGCGCCTGCCAGTTCGCCACCCTCAAGCGCAACATTCAGAACCAGACGCGCGAGGAACTCGACCAGCAGCAGAAGGAATATTTCCTGCAACAGCAAATCAAGAATATCCAGAACGAACTGGGCGAGAGCGAGAACAAGGACGCGCAGGAACTGCGCGAGAAACTCGCGGGGAAAAACCTTTCGGAAAAGATGCGCACCCTGCTCGACAAGGAAATCGACAAGCTCAACCGCATCTCGCCGCAAAACCCCGACTACAACGTGCAGCTTAACTATCTCGAGACCATAGCCACGCTGCCCTGGGGCGAACTTACGAAAGACAAGCTCAACATCAAGACCGCGCGACGCGTGCTCGACCAAAACCATTTCGGCATGGAGCGCGTGAAGGAGCGCATTCTCGAATACCTCGCCTCGCTGCTCTACCGCGGCGACCGCCGCGCCCCGATACTTTGCCTGTACGGGCCTCCGGGCGTGGGCAAGACCTCCCTCGGCCGCAGCATTGCCGAGGCCATTGGGCGCAAGTACGTGCGCATGTCGCTCGGCGGCATTCACGACGAGGCGGAGATACGCGGACACCGCCGCACCTACATAGGCGCAATGCCCGGACGCATCGTGAAAAGCCTCATCAAAGCCGGCACGGACAACCCCGTGTTCGTGCTCGACGAGATTGACAAGGTGACCGACAGCAACATCAACGGCGACCCGCAGAGTGCCCTGCTCGAAGTGCTCGACCCCGAGCAAAACTCCGCCTTTCACGACAACTTCCTCGACCTCGACTACAACCTTTCCAACGTGTTTTTCATCGCTACGGCCAACAGCCTGCAGACCATTCCTGCACCGCTGCTCGACCGCATGGAGGTAATCGAAGTGGAAGGCTATCTCACGGAGGAGAAGAAAGAAATTGCCCGCCGACATCTCATACCGCGCGAGGCGGCAAATTATACCGAAGACTTCGCCCGCAGCCTGAAATTCTCGCCCGAGGGCATCGAGCAAATTATTGAAAAGTACACGCGCGAGAGCGGCGTGCGCCAGCTCGAGAAGCAAATCGGAAAGATTTACCGCAAAATAGCCCTCGAACGCTCCATGCAGAGCGAAGACGAGGCAGCACAGGGCGTGCAGAAGCTGAAGCCCGCCGACATCGGCCGCCTCTTGGGCAAACCTATCTATTGCCGCGACAAATATCAGGGCAACGACTACGCCGGCGTCGTGACGGGCTTGGCATGGACGGCCGTGGGCGGCGAAATCCTCTTTATCGAGACCAGCGTGAGCCGCAGCAAGGCGGCGAAGCTCACCCTTACGGGCAACCTCGGCGACGTGATGAAGGAGTCGGCCGTGCTCGCCCTCGAATACATCAGGGCGCACGCCGCAGGCCTCGGCATCGACTACCGCGTGTTCGACCACTGGGGGCTGCACGTGCATGTGCCCGAGGGCGCAACGCCGAAAGACGGGCCCTCGGCCGGCATCACCATTGCCACCTCCATTGCCAGCGCGCTGACGCAGCGCAAGGTGAAGGCAGGCATCGCCATGACGGGCGAAATCACGCTGCGCGGGCGCGTGCTGCCAGTGGGCGGCATCAAGGAGAAAATCCTCGCCGCCAAGCGCGCCGGCATCACCGAAATCATCATCAGCGAAGACAACCGCAAGGACATCGACGACATAGCAGCGCAATACCTCAACGGGCTGACGTTCCATTTCGTGAAAGACGTGGACGAGGTGCTCCGCATCGCCCTGCTCGACGAGCGGCCCAGGAATGCCATCGAACTGACCATCGACGACAACGAAGCTCCGGCGGCAGGCAATGCGCAAGATAACCAAAGCGGCAAAGCCGTTGCGGCACGCCTGCTGAAACCATAATTTTATCTCGTCTACTCGTTTACTCGTCTACTTGTCTACTCAAATAATGAACTTCATCCTCCAACATACCCTCTCCAGCGGCAATGCCCGCGCCGGCATCATCGAAACCGGTCACGGCAAGATTGAAACGCCGATATTCATGCCCGTGGGCACGCTCGGCAGCGTGAAAGGCGTGCACCAGCGCGAACTCAAAGACGACATCAAGGCGCAGATTATCCTCGGCAACACCTATCACCTCTACCTGCGTCCCGGCCTGGACATTATAGAAACGGCCGGCGGCCTGCATAAGTTCAACGGCTTCGACCGCCCGATGCTCACCGACAGCGGCGGTTTCCAGGTGTTTTCCCTCACGGGCATACGCAAGCTCTCGGAAGAAGGCTGCGAGTTCCGCTCCCACATCGACGGCAGCAAGCATTTCTTCACGCCCGAGAAGGTGATGGACATTGAGCGCACCATCGGCGCGGACATCATGATGGCTTTCGACGAGTGCCCGCCGGGTACGGCTGACTTTGCCTACGCCCGCAAGAGCCTCGACCTGACGCACGGTTGGATGAAACGCTGTTGGAAGCGTTTTCATGAAACGGAGCCGAAATACGGTTACAGTCAGGCACTTTTCCCCATCGTGCAGGGTTGCGTATATCCCGAGCTGCGCCGCGAGAGTGCCAAGTTTATGAGCGACTTCGGCGCGGAGGGCTACGCCATCGGCGGTTTGGCAGTGGGCGAGCCGGCGGAAAAGATGTACGAGATGATTGAAGTGGTGGGCGACATACTGCCCACCGACCGCCCGCGCTATCTCATGGGCGTGGGCACGCCGATAAATATCCTCGAAGCCATAGAGCGCGGCGTGGATATGTTCGACTGCGTGATGCCCACGCGCAACGGCCGCAACGCCATGCTCTTCACCGCCGAGGGCGTACTTAATATGCGCAACGCCAAGTGGGCGGACGACTTCTCGCCCGTAGACCCCAGCGGCCACGCCTTTGTGGACACGCAGTACAGCCGCGCCTATCTGCACCATCTCTTCAAGGCCAAAGAACTCCTCGCCATGCAAATAGCCAGTATCCACAACCTCGCCTTCTACCTTTGGCTCGTGGGCGAAGCGCGCAAGCATATCCTCGCCGACGACTTCGCGGCGTGGAAAAACGACATGGTGGAGCGGCTCGGCAGAAGGCTGTAACAAAATGCAAAAGCAGGAAAGATTAAAGGCACACCCTTAAAAGAATTTCTCAATGAATTACATGTTGGTTGAGTTAAGTGTTAAGTGCCTGGAAGGCACTACGGAGCGAAGCGACGGTAACCGGGGACGAAGTCCTCGGATAGATGCACCAACGAAGATGTGCCTGGAAGACACTACGCCAAAGGACATGCACTTAATACATATCCACAAGTATACTGCCTCATTTCTTTCTAATTCAGCTAACAGGTAAAAAGACAGACGATGCGCAAATCCCTGAATGCAATTAAGAAGATGCCCCGAAAGATATGGCGGGCCGTGGCGGCTGTGATAGAACACTATCGCATCAGGCGCATTGACCGCTACATCATCAGCAAGTTCCTGAGCACATATATCTTCCTCATCGCCATCATCGTAGTCATCGCCATCATTTTCGACTACAACGAGAAGATTGACAAGTTTGCCTCGAGCAACGCCACGTGGCAGCAGGTGGTGTTCGACTACTACCTGAACTTCGTGCCGTATTTCGTAAACCTCTTCAGCCCGCTCTTCGTGTTCATCGCCGTTATCTTCTTCACCTCAAAGCTGGCCGACAACTCCGAAATCATTGCCATGAAGTCCACGGGCATGAGTTTCAAGCGCCTGCTCCGCCCTTACTTCTATTCCGCCGCGCTCATCGCCCTTTGCACCTTTATGCTCGGGGCGTATGTCATTCCGCGCGGCAATGTGGAGCGCGTGAACTTTGAGAACACCTACATCAAGAAGAAGACCGACATCACCGCCGTAGACAACGTGCAGATGCAGGTAGACACGGGCGTGGTGGCATATATCACCCACTTCGACAACACCAACAAGAGCGGCTACGGCTTTTCTCTGGATAAGTTTGTAAACAAAAAACTCGTGTCGCACCTCACGGCGCAGAACATACAATACGACACGCTCTCTGCCCGCCGTTTCAGCTGGACGCTGCGCTATTACACCATACGCACGCTGAAAGGCATGCGCGAGGAAATCACCAGCGGCGAGCGCCTCGACACAATAATAATAATGGAGCCGAAGGACTTCTTCTACGTGCGCGGGCAGCAGGAAACGATGACCGTGCCGCAGCTCAGTGAGTTCATCGACCGCCAGCGGCTGCGCGGCGCGGCGGGCATCAGCACCTTTGAGGTGGAGTACCACAAACGCTTCGCCATGCCCTTTGCCGCCTTTATCCTCACCCTCATCGGCGTGAGCCTCTCCTGCGAGAAGCGCAAGGGCGGCATGGGCACGAGCATCGGCATCGGCATCGCGCTCAGCTTCTCCTATATCCTCTTCCAAACCATCTCGTCCACCTTCGCCCTCAACGCCGGACTGCCGGCAATGATAGCCGTGTGGATTCCCAACATATTATTCGCCATCATCGCATTCGTGCTCTACCGACGCACGCCGCAATAATAAAGACTTATGGAAACAGAAAAAGATACGACACAAGAAGAAACCGTTTATTTTGAAGACCTGGACCTGAGCGACGAAGTGCTCGACGCGCTCTATGACATGCGTTTCGAGAAATGCACGCCCGTTCAGGCACAGTGCATTCCGCCCTTTTTGGAGGGACGCGACGTGATCGGCATCGCGCAGACCGGCACAGGCAAGACTGCCGCCTATCTCCTGCCGATGCTCACGCTGCTGCGCCGCGAAAGCCACCCCGCCGATGCCGTGAACTGCCTCATCATGGCACCCACGCGCGAACTGGCGCGGCAAATCGACCAGGCCCTGCAAGGCTTTTCGTATTATCTTGACATCAACGGCGTGGCCGTTTACGGCGGCAACGACGGCACGCGCTACGAACAGGAGCGCCGCAGCCTCTCAGCCGGCGCAGACATCGTAATCGCCACGCCCGGCCGCCTCATCACGCACCTCAGCCTCGGCACGCTCGACCTTAGCCGCACCACACACCTCATTCTCGACGAGGCAGACCGTATGCTCGACATGGGATTTTCGGAAGATATCCTCACCATTGCGGCGGCGATGCCTAAGGAGCGGCAAACCATTCTCTTCTCTGCCACCATGCCGCCGCGCATCGAGCAGCTCGCCACGTCCATCATGCGCAACCCGCAGCAAATAAACATCGCCGTGTCGAAGCCGGCAGAGAAGATCGACCACAGCGTCTACGTGTGCCGCGACACCGACAAGACGCGCGTCATCCGCCACATCTTCGCCGAGAACCCGCCCGAGCGCGTCATCGTGTTCGCTTCTTCTAAAATGAAGGTAAAGGAACTCGCCGCCGTGCTGGCCAAGACTTACGAGGGTGTGGCAGCGATGCACTCCGACCTCGACCAGAAAGACCGCGACGAGGTGATGCAGCGCTTCCGCGCCCGCCACATCAAGGTGCTTGTGGCGACCGACATCGTGGCACGCGGCATTGACATCGACGACATCACGATGGTCATCAACTACGACGCGCCGCACGATGCCGAAGACTATATCCACCGCATCGGGCGCACCGCCCGCGCCGGCCGCGCCGGCAAGGCCTTTACGCTGGTGGGCGAACGCGACCGCTACGCGCTTTCGGGCATCGAAAAGCTCCTTGGCGAGAAGATCCGCCGCAACGCCCTGCCCGAGGGCGTGCAAGAACCGCCGCAGGCTGCACCCCGCAATGCCGACGGGCGAAAAGGCAGAGGCGGCAGAGGGCGCGGACCGGGCGACCGCCATAGCGGCAAGCCCCAAAACAAACAGGGCGGCAAGCCGAAAGGCAACCGCCGCAAAACCCCGCAACAGGGGAAGCCTAATAAAGGCGAATAAAAAACACAAAGCCGCGCGGGCGAACACGCATTCATTCGCCCGTACGCTGCCATTTCATGCAGAATGCAAGGTTTCACATTATAAAAGAATTTTCCTCGGCAATATTCCTCACAGGCTCTATCCTGCTTGTCAGCAATTTGCCACCTACGAACCAGACATCACCTAATGAACGCATTGCTTTTTGCCGCCTGCCAACGCTGTTGCGGCAAATCAGAGAATTAACAGCGAGGCATCGCGCCTCATATTTTCAACCCCCGCGTGCGTTCTGTTCTGACAGCTTGAATAAAGACATATAAAAAATAAATCAGAGCTTTTGGCTCTTGTTCTCTTTTCATCGAATACCGCCAATCATTCAACAACTGAGAACAAGCAGACTGGAAGTTCACGCTTTGAGGCGTGGACTATTCTGTGCTTGTTAGTTGTTAAGGCCACTTGGCGGTAGCCCGATGAAAAGGCAAGCATCAGAATGGTTGCACGCCTTTTTATTTTTATCACTATGAAGAAATTCTTTTTACTCCTCACCCTCTTCCTTTGCACCAGCATGGCCTGGGCGCAACCAGTTGAGGTGGACGGGATTTATTATTGGCTAAGAGCAAATCATGAAGCAAGTGTTGCAAGTTGGACTAATCATCAGGAATTAAAAGGTCACATTAATATTCCTAATAGCATTTCTGTGAATAGAGTACCATATAGTGTTACAGAATTGTCTGGAGGTTGCTTTTCTGGTTGCACAGGGATAACCTCTGTCAGCATTCCCAGTTCCATAACGAAATATGGTGCTTACTGTTTTTCTGGTTGCACAGGCTTAACCTCTATTGGAATACCTTATTCAGTGCGGGAATTGCCACTCGGTTTCTTAAAAGGATGCACCAACTTGACCTCTGTCAGTCTGCCTTACTCTGTTATGAGTTTAGGTCAATCCTGCTTTGAAGGTTGTACGGGTTTAA
>JBJEAH010000160.1:0-1552 GCA_051868815.1 Alloprevotella sp. | reverse complement strand
GGAAGGCATAGCCGTAAACGTTTTCTACCACGTCGCCCACGGCATACGTTTCCGTCAGGAAACCGTAAAGGTCCACGACGGGCACTGCCGCGCCGCTGCCTTGCAGGTAGAACACTTTATAAAGCGTCGGGTCATAGCTGTCGAGTTGCATCTCCGTGGCATAAACTATGGCAAGGGGCTCTGAGATGCGGTTCACGCTTTCGTAATCCGGCTCTGCCGCGTTGCGGAAATCGGCTGCCGTGGCATAGGTAATCACGGGTATCAGCGTCCACGAGAGGGGCAGGTTCACGGTCTCCGCACCTTCCGAAGCAAATGCCACTTCCGCGCCGGCGGACTCACCTTCGGGCGTGGCGGTCACCGTGAGCTGCACGCCTGCTTCGCTCATAACGTCGTCTTTTGCAAGGGTCTGTGCCGAAAGGCTCACGCCCGCCGCCGTGGTGCTGACGGTAACGTCGCCGGTGAGGTTCACGCCGTGCACGGTGATGGTCTTTGTGGCAGACGCGCCTTGCATGATGGTGCCGAAGTCGAGGCTGCCGGACGAAAGGGTGATCTTTGGCGTGGCTGCCACAGCCTGCTTTCCAAACAGTCCCTGCCACGTGTCAGCCACGCGCAGCATACCTACCTCATAGCCCACGCCGTTGCTTGAAGCACTATACGTTTGGCGCAGTTCAAGGCCTTCGATGCCGAAAGTCAATCCGCTGTAGTTGGGCTTGATACCGGCCGTAAATCCAAGCGCGGTGCCGTCGAAGAGCGCGGTCGGGGTTGCGGGTTCTTCGGTGTAAGAGGCGGGGTTGACATAGAGCGCAAAGTTGTCCGCGCCGTTGTTCGCTGCATTGATGGTGTACTTAAAAGCCACGAGATAGGTCGTTCCTACCGTGTATTCCGTCTCGGCATAAGCCATTTGTTTTGCATCTGTGCCGATATTCACACCGAGCTTGTACTTGCCGCTCTCTGTACCGGGGCAAACGTAAAGCCTTGCGAGTTCGCCGCCCGACTTCTTGTCTTGCCACACGGTGCTTGCAGAGCTTTTTTTCAGGAGGTTGAATACATAATGATTTTTCGTGGGCACATCGGTCACCTTTATCAGCATGGAAGCGTAGACCGTGCCGGCAACGATGCCGCTGGTCTGCGCCTCGTCGTTCTTGTCGGTGTTGAAGATGTGGTAGACTTTTAGGCCGTTGAACGCATCAAACACAAGGGTGTTGCCCGACGTGCCTTCGGGATAGCCTTCAAATTCGAGCGCGCCGGCTTTCACCATCACATCGCCGCTGCCGCTCGAAGAGTATTGCATCCAGTCGTTCTGACCGGCCAGGGCAGCCCCGGGGGCGCAACTTGAAAAGTCTTCCTGCCACTTAAGCTGTGCTTTTGCACTCTGCGGCAGGAGCAAGGCCAATGCCGACAGGCAGGTCACAAGAAAAGAAAGAGGAAACGTAAACTTCTTCATCTCTCAATAAAATTAAACGATTAGGTTAGTAAAAAATATAAATGATCTTTGGAGCAGTTCAGAGATTTGTTTTTTCATCGGTTTCCCCGGGGCGCTCCCCGGGGAAAC
>JBJEAH010000159.1:0-8575 GCA_051868815.1 Alloprevotella sp. | reverse complement strand
ACTCACAGGCAACCTTTGAGTCAGACCAAGATTATAAATGGAAGATAAATGACGAAAATAAAATAGTTTCTGCAGACGGGAAATACTTGCAAATCAAGAACAACTATTTTACAACAACGGCTTATTCGCAATTTGCTGCCGAACTCGCCTCTTCAGAAATTGCAGCATCTATCATTTCCGGCCTAACCGCAGAATACGTCGGTGCATACGACAAGAGCCAAACGGGCATTGTGACTTTTGACGATTTGGTTAAAGGCAACAATACGCTCGACTTCACCAACGGCACATATTATTTCATTGAAACTGCTGCTGACGCAAACACAGTGCTTTCTTCTTCCGACGCTAAGACCACCTTTGGCGACGAACCTACAAGCGCAACCCTTGCAACCAACGCAAGCAAAGGCTTCACCGAACTTTGGCAATACCAGGACGGTAAATTTGTACACGCTAACTCGGGCTTGAAGCTCACGCCAACGGCACTCGACGGCACAGGTAATATTTGGACAAAGACCGCTACGGGCGCAGCACAGGCTTACAAACTGAACAACGGCACAACCGATTTGAGCGTCGACGAAAACGACAGTTGGAAATTCCACATCGCCAAAAGCGTAACCATTTCTCTGACCGAGAAAGACGGCACGTCGTATGCCACGACCTGCGCACCCGTTGCCCTCACCCTGCCCGAAGAAGACACCGCCACGACGCTCTATATCGAGAAGTCGCACACAGCAAACACGCTGTCTGTCGAAGCCGCCACGGCCGTAGCAGCCAACACCGGCATTTATATTGAAAACACCGGCGGCGCAACTTCCGCCACCCTGCTCTTTGCCGAAAGCGGCACCGCGCCTGCGGCAGAAGCCCCGATTCTTTACGGTACGAACGTAACGCTGGATATTTCTTCTGACGACCACGCGCTCTATCGCACGCTCGGATTTAACAGTGCTTCCAAAATCGGTTTCTTCAAACCCGCCAGCAGCATTGCCCAAATCCCCGCAAACCGCGCGTTCCTCCACTTTACTTCTGCTCCGACGAGCGCATTCTACATCGACTTCGACGGCACGACGACCGGCATCGACACGCTCCTGCCCGCTGCCGAAACCGAACTCGACAAGAACGCCCCCATCTACGACCTCAGCGGCCGCCGCATACAGGGCACGCTCCGCACGGGCATCTACCTGCAAAACGGCCGTAAGTTCATGGTGAAATAAACCCACCGCACCGCGAACAATGAGCATTTATCCAAGTAAAGTAAAAACAAAACAGAAATATTTTCCAGCTATGACACAGAAGAAACTCTATACAGCCCCCACAGCCGCCGTGTTTAACCTTTATGCCGAGCAGTCCATGCTCCTTTCTACGAGCGGCGGCGTACTAATTGGCGACGACGAAACCACCACCGGGCCTATGACCAACAAGAAAGGTTTTTATGATGACAATATTTGGTCGAACATGCGCGATGGCAGCGAATATGACATGCAATAATGTTTCAATATAGTAATGTTTATGAGATGAGAAAGGGGCACGCCGTGAGGCGCGCCCCTTTTTCAGGTATATTGATTATTTGTGCCGGGAGTAGGTGCGTTTCGCATAACGCCTGCTATACGCGCTGAGGGGTATTAGTTGAGGCGGGCTGTAAGCCCAATTGTTGCGCCCAGCCCAGGGCAACGCCCTGGGGAAACGTAGTCCGCGATTAACACATTCGGCATTTTGGGGCCGTCGGCGCAAAAATGCCACGCGCCCCGAGCGCGTAACCCATTAACACACGCATTGGCGCGGGACGTTGCCCGGGCTCGGCGCAACAACTGGGCTTTTCATAATGTCGGCTGCACTCGGCAATTTGAGTAAACTCAATTGCCCTTGTTTGCACGACATTTCAGTCCGCCACAATGATAACGCCCCTACTCTACTGCAATATTGAACTGCTTGCCGGCCTTGCCGTTCTCGAAGCCCTCTTCATACCCCTCGCGGTAGCCTTCGGCATAGCGGTTGCGCTCGGCGGCAGAGGGAAAGGTGCTGGTTTCGTCGTAGGAGGCTTGCGGCGCGGAGGCTGCGCCGTCGTCGAGCCCGGCGAGATAGCCGTCCTCATAGCCAGCCTCGTAGGCGGGGCGGCGGTCTTTCTCCACCAGCAGGGAGTCGGGCAAGAGTTGGGCGGCATGTGCGCCGTATGTGGCAGAGTCGGACTTGACGGAAGAAGGCAGCGTAGTGTCGGGCACGGCAACGGGAACCGCGCGCTTAGCGGCAGCCCGGCCGGCGTGGGTGCGGCCGGCATCGCCGACTTTCAGCAGTATGATGATAACTACTGCACCAAGGCAGAGCACCAAGAGGAGGATATTCTTTTTCATCTAAAATTTATTTTTCAAAATTATGCTATACAAGCGGGCGCTTACGACCAGCATCTATGCGCAGGAAAGTAAAGAGCAGGAGCGTGAAGCCCCACAGCGACGAACCGCCGTAACTGAAAAACGGCAGCGGAATGCCGATAACGGGCGTGAGGCCCATGACCATGCCCACGTTGATAAAGACGTGAAAGAGCAGGATGCTCATCACGCAATAGCCGTAGACGCGCCCGAACACCGTGCTCTGCCGTTCGGCCAAGTAGATGAGCCGCAAGATGAGCGCGAGGAACAGCAGGAGCACGGCGGCAGAGCCGATAAAGCCCTCTTCCTCGCCCACGGTGCAGAAGATAAAGTCGGTGTCCTGCTCGGGCACGTAGCGGAGCTTTGTCTGCGTGCCGTTCATAAAGCCCTTGCCTTCCAGCCCGCCAGATCCGATGGCGATTTTGCTTTGGTGGACGTTGTAGCCGGCAGCGCGGGTGTCGTCGTTCATACCGAGCAGCACCTGTATGCGCGTGCGCTGGTGGTCTTCGAGCACGTGGTTGAGCACGTAGTCGGAGGCGTAGAGAAAGGCCGCCGAACCGAGGGCGAAGAGGGCAATATAGATATAATTGGACACGCGGTCGCGCAGGGAGAGCCAGGCGAGATAGAACGCCGTGGCGCACACGAGGAGGATAAGCACCCAAACTACGTCGAAAGGCACTATCCAAGCGGAAACGGCAAGAGGCAGGACAGCACAGGCGAGCGTGACAAGGAGCAGGCGCACGGTCAAAGCTTTGTCCGAAGTATATACGCGCAGCATTCCGATAACGAACACCTCGATGAGCAGCAGCACGGCATATTCGCCCACCGAAGCCGTCGGCGCAAAGGGCATGGGCGTTTCGGCAAAGCGTATGCCCACCACGAAATAGATGACTGCCGCCACGGCCACGAAGAGGATACTGCCGGGCATTCCCTCGCGGTAGAACATGAGGAAGAAGGCAAGATAAACCAGCGCGGAGCCGGTTTCGCGCTGCAACACAATCAGCACCATGGGCAGGAGCACCATGCCGACGGCACGGGCAAAGTCGCGGCGGTTGGCCATCGAGAACCCGTAGCACCCCATGAGCTTGGCAAGCGCGAGGGCCGTGGCCCATTTGGCAAACTCGGCGGGCTGGAGGTTGAACGCGCCGAATGAAATCCACGAGCGCGACCCTTTGATGTCTTTGGCAATAAAGGGCGTGATGAGCAGCACGATCATCATGCCCCAATAGAAGAGTTCCGACAAGACATCAAGGTATTTGTCGTCGAGCATGAGCAAGACAAAGCCCAGCAGGAACGCCGCGCCGATCCATACGAGCTGCTTGCCCGTGCGCGTGTCCCAGGAGAAGAAATCGGTGTCGCCGATTTCATGGCTTGCCCCGCAGATGCTGAACCAGCCGAAGACGAGCAGCACCACGTAGATGATGATGACGATGCGGTCGGCCGACCAAAACGGATTTTTGATGTTTTCGGACATTGGGTGATGATCTATGCCTTGGTTTCCTTGATTATTTCATCTGCCAGATATTGGTCACTGCGGCAATGAAGGTCAGCCACGCCTTTGTCAATCAATTCAAAAACGGGAGAACTATAAAAAATGTCCATTGCCTCTTCGCGCGTTATGTGTAAACGTTGCGCAAGTATCTCAATGATACGCGCATACTTCATGTCCAAGATAATTCGGTTTGCCTCCATGCCTTTGCTATTAAAGTTGTTGGGATGCTACGAAAGCTACACAGCGGTCTATCGCTCTTTGGTTTGTAAAACAAAGTTGCTGATTGGGTTTCTCAAAAATCAAACGCTTCAGCGCTTCTTCTTTAGTCATCTGTTTCGAGAAATACAAGTCAAGCGTGTTGAACACTCGGTCGTTAGCAATACCGCCACAAATCACATCATACTGTTTGTATACGTCTTCTCCCATACGGCAAGCAGCCACGAAATCAAGCCAATCGCTATCGTATGCATCAAAGCACTTGATTTTCAAATCCTTTATCGGCGTGTATTCATAGACATTAAGAATCCCTTTGCGGTTCCTAAGTATGAACCGCTGGGCATATCGCTCTGCTTGTTCCTTAATGACCGTGGCATAGAACCCTTTGCCGAAATCCAAATTAGTACGGGAATGTATGGTGTCTGGCTTATCGACTATCACGTCTGAAGCATGATATATTAGCATAGATTTACTCCTTTCTCTTTTATGAAGTCCAAAACATCGTCTACCAAATATTGGCGACCGAAAGTATGCAACACATCGTATGCTGGAACCAAATAACCGGCAATGACATTGGCCTGCTTAAATACTTTGTATATTTCCGCAGGACTCTTGTGCAACCTTTCTGCTACGCAGCCGATTGCAAACGTAACAAATTCCAATATATTCTTATCCATAGTCAATGTATATCTTACAAAATATAATTTGCGTGCGCACCGCCTATCTCGCATAATCGGGATATTGTATGTGCCGCTGGCGGAAGGCTTCGGCCTTTTTCTCCGACTCGGGCGAGAGCTTGCCGTTGAGGTACTGCTCCATGATGAGTGCGCCGAGGGGCACGCCGTAGACATTGCCGAAACCGCCGTTCTCCACGTAGACGGCAACGGCGATGCGGGGATTGTTCATCGGCGCAAAGCCCATGAAGGCGGAATGGTCGTGGCCTCGGTTCTGCGCCGTACCCGTCTTGCCGCACACTTCATAACCGGGAATATTAGCCGCATGACAGGTGCCGTTTGTCACGGCGCGGCGCATTCCGGCTACGGCATAATCGTAGTAGTGCGGGTCTACCAGCGTGTGGCGCTTCTTCGTATAGAGCGTGTCCAGTTGCTCGTCCTGCACGGAGCGCACCACGTGGGGCGTGATAAACCAGCCCCGGTTGGCAATGGTGGCGGCAAGGTTTGCGATTTGCAGCGGCGTGGCGGTAACCTCGCCCTGACCGATGGCGATGGAAATTACCGTAAGGCCGTTCCACGACTTCTTGTAAGCCTTGTCGTAATAATCAGCATTGGGAATCATTCCCCTGCGCTCGCCCGGCAGGTCCACACCAAGCTTGTAACCAAAGCCCATTGCCACGAGGTGGTCTTTCCAGCGCGTCATGGCAGCCTGCACGGAGCCGTACTTGGCACGGTTGCTCAACATGCGGTAGAGATTCCAGCAGAAATAGGAGTTGCACGACGTACCGATGGCCGGCACGAGCGGAATGGGCGAGGCGTGCCCGTGGCAACCAACGTGCAGACCCTTATAGTTGAAGCCGTGGCTGCACGGAAAAGATATTTCGGGATTGATGCTGCCTTCCTGAAGTCCGAGCAGGGCTTGCGTGAGTTTGAAGGTAGATCCCGGCGGATAAAGGCCCATTATGGCGCGGTTGAGCAGGGGGCGGCGCGTGTCCTTGCTGAGCATCAGGTGGTTCTTGCCGCGCTCGCGCCCCACCATGATGCGCGGGTCGTAAGTGGGAGAAGATGCCATGCAGAGGATTTCGCCCGTACTCGGCTCGATAGCGACGATGGCGCCTATTTTGCCTTCGAGCAACCGCTCGGCAAGGAGTTGCAGGTCGTGGTCGATGCCGAGCGTGAGGTTTTTGCCCGGCACTGGGGCTTTGTCGTACTGCCCGTTCTGATAATGCCCTTGCGTACGGCCGCGTACATCGCGGAGCATGATGCGCATACCCTTCTCCCCGCGCAGTTGCCGCTCGTAGGAACGTTCTACGCCGAGTTTGCCGATAAAGTCGCCGCTCTGATAGTAGCGGTCGCTATCATTTTCGAGTTCCTTTTCACTAATCTCGCCCACGTCGCCCAGCACGTGCGCCCCGCTGCCCTTGGCATAGTGGCGCGTGGAACGTTTCACGGCACTGAACCCGTTGAAGCGGAAAAGTTTTTCCTTGAAAAGGGAGAACTCCCGCGCGGGTATTTGGCTCATGAAGAGCTGCGGCGTGTAGCGCGAATAGCCGGGGTTTTTGGCAGGGTCTTTAATCTCTGCCATGCGGCGGATATAGAAGTCTCGGGTAATGCCGACCGTTTCGCAAAAGTCGAGCGTGTCCACGCCACGCTGGTCGTTCATCACTACCATAATATTATAGGAAGGCTCGTTGTAGACGAGCAGTTTGCCGTTGCGGTCGTAAATCAGACCGCGCGAGGGATATAGTATTTCTTTGCGGAAGGCATTGGAGTCGGCATTCTTCTTATAGTCATCACTAAGCAGCTGCAAGGTGAAGAGGCGCACAAGGTACACGATGATGATACCGATGGCTATGCCGCCGATAACGAACTTTCGGTTTTCCAGTTGTGGCGATGCTGACATAATGATATTTTAAGAAACCTTGCTGCGAATAAGTTCTATGGCAATGGCCATCAAGAACGTGATAAGCGCGCTGCCGGCAATATTCATCAGGAGCAGCGCGGTGTCGAAGAAAGAGAAGCATTCGAGCAGGAAGAACACCGTGCAATGCAGCAGCGACATGATGGCGGCGATTTTCAGGAAACCGCTCCACTCCATGGCCTTCACCGACGGCGTGAGGCTGTCGTCGTCGCGGTCGGAGGGCAGAAACACGCGCAGCAACCAAGGCACGGCGAAACCGTCGAACGTCATCGCGCCAGCCGCCACGCCCGGCGTGCCGGCAAAGAGGTCGATGAGAAAGCCCATCACGAAACCCAGCAGCACGTACAACCACCGGGGCGTGTCGGCGGAGAGGATAAGGAGGAAATAGAAATAGGGCATCGGCGTGGCAATGCCGAGAATATGGACGTGGTTGAACACGAACACCTGCAAGGCAAGCAGCAGGACGAACCAGCCGAAACGCGCAAATATCGTCTGTATCATATTTTATTCTTCTTCAAAATGTGCATGCGCCTTGAGCGTGTCAATTTCCGCCTTATAGGGCGTGGCTACCACCGAAACGTCGCGCAGGTTGCCGAAATGCGTGCCCAGCACGATGTTCAATTTATAAGATTGTCCGTCGGGGGAGTTTTCGATGCCTGAGATGCGCCCCACGAAGATGCCCGGCGGGAACACGGAGGAGTAGCCGCTGGTTTCCACCGCCTCGCCCTTCTTCACTTTGGCATATCTGGGAAAATCGTCCACATAGGCGTGCATCATGTCGCCGGCGTTCCATTGCAGGTAGCCGAAGTAGCACTGTCCGCGCACGCGGCAGCTGATGCTCGACTTGCTGTTGGTCACGGGAATGACGAGCGAGTGATGCCGCCCCGTAAGGTAAACGATGCCCACCACGCCGCCACCGCCCACCACGCCCATTTCGGGGCGGATGCCCTCGGCGGTGCCCTTGTCGATCACCAAGAGGCTGCCGCCCGTGCTCTGCGTGTTGCTCACCACGGTGGCGGGAATAAGCTGGAAGTCGCGCAAATGATCGAGCATCAGACGTTCGGTCACGGTGGTGTCGCGCGTCACGCTCATCAGGGCCTCGCGCAGGGCGTCGCTCTCACGTTGCAGGCGAATGTTCTGTGCTGTGAGGTCGCGGTTCACGTTTTCCAGATTGAGATAGGAAAAGATGCCGTAGTACCAGCCATTCACCCGCGCCACGGCGGCATTGGCGGCGGTGTACCACACGCTGCCTTGATAGCTGTTGAAACGGAACAGCATCGCCATGCTCACCAGTTCCAAAATCAGGAACAGGAACACATAACTGTATTTTCTAAGAAAATCGAGAAGATTGCGCACAGTGGTATTGGCGCGAGACCTGCGCCCGTGGAATGATTTACTAAAAGCTGGGGCGTATGCCTACGCCCGCCTGATAAATGCCAATAAACAAGTAAACAAGACAAACGCCTGTCTTGCTTACTTGTTTGAAAGAGTCTAAATAAATTATCTCATCAAGAACGTGAACTTATCCACATTCTTCAAAGCGATGCCTGTACCTTTCGCCACGCAGAGCAAGGGGTCTTCTGCCACGTGGAAAGGTATGTTGATTTTGTCGGTCAGTCGCTTGTCCAGCCCGCGCAGCAACGCGCCGCCGCCGGTGAGGTAGATACCGTTCTTTACGATGTCGGCATAGAGTTCGGGCGGCGTGTTTTCGAGGGCGTTGATCACGGCCTGCTCGATTTTGGCAATGCTCTTTTCGAGGCAGTGAGCGATTTCCTGATAGCACACGGGCACCTCCATCGGCATCGTCGTGATTTTGTTCGGGCCGTGCACGATGTAGTTCTCGGGCTGCTTGTCGCCGTGGTCGGTCAGCGCGGAACCAACGTTAATCGTGATGCGCTCGGCCATGCGTTCGCTG
>JBJEAH010000158.1:0-8586 GCA_051868815.1 Alloprevotella sp. | reverse complement strand
AGCCATATAGGTTAGAGATTGTTATATGATTTGTTTGTTGAAAATAAAATAGTTTAATCTGGTAACGACGAAACTTGCATCTTCATGTCTTCATTGAGGGTATTAGTTTCAAGGGCGTATCGCCGATGCGACATCGCCGTGCGTCCGCTCTTTAAGTTAGTTAACCATTCCAAGGCAGGCTTGCCGATGCGACATCACCTTTCCTGCCGCCTTTTTTAAGTAAAACCTAAAAACCTAAATACGATTATGGAAACCTTCAAGAAACTCATCGCCTCGCCGCGCTATTGGCTGGCACTCCTCTTCACGTTTGTAGCAGCCTCGATGCAGCTTGCCGTCCCCGAAGAAAGCCTTGACCTGCCCCTGTGGTTTGCAGTCTTCATGCTTACCAAACTCGGTGCAATCGTCTTCGCGCTGTTCGCCTATCTGTCGGCAAGAACGCTCTTCGATGAATGGGAGGAAAATGACTGACCGCAGGATAGGAAAAATTTTTTCAAGGCTTTGGAAATCATACTGCATAAATTAAAAACGCCATGTATAAAGTATCATGCTACGGCTGCCCGTTCACATCAGCCGACAACGACACGGAGACCATCGTCTGCCGCCTCACGGGCAAGCCGCACGACCAGCAGAAGGAATGCAGGTTCGCCCACGGCGATGCAATTCCGAGCGTGGAGGCCTCTGCAAGAATACTCCGCGAATTGCAGAACTGGCGCAGGGGACACGCCGCCATTTGCCCCGACCCGATTATCGTTGGCAAGGCAATAGACATCGCCATCGAACAACTCGAAAAACTTACGGCTGCGAGAGAATAAGCCAAGCCCGCCGCACGCGGTGCCTGCATTTTTTTTGGAAAGGCCCTTTTTTAATGCGTGCGCCGCCACTGCGGCGGGCATTTTGTTACCGCTTAGTAAACAAGTAAACGAGTAAATAAAACCCTCAAAAATACAACCTACTATGAACAAACTTAGCATTACAGTAGAGCAAATCAACGCGCTCCCCGCGCTTGAAATCGCAACCGCCCCCATGGTTCGCGACAGGTTCATCGACATCTACAACACCCTTTGGGGCGCAGGAACGGGCGAGGCTGCCTACGAACGCGAAAGCAGCTTCTTCAACCGCCTGCTCTCCGACAACGCAGACCTGCAAAAAGGTACGCCCTTCTCGCTCTTCACCGCGTTCATCGACTTGGCAATTTGCGGGCTTTCACTTGAGCCCGGCACACGCGCCCTCTGCTACCTTATCGGACGCAACCAGAAGACCGCTCCGAAACTTGACGCACAGGGCCGCCCCATGAAGGACAGCAAGGGCTATCCCATCTACAACTGGGAGGGACGCGTGGTGCTCACCGTCTCCGCTTACGGCGAACTCGTGCTGCGCGAACGCGCCGGGCAGATACGCCACGCCGACAACCCCGTACTCGTGTACGAAGGCGACGAGTTCTCTTTCTCCGAACGTGGAGGAAGAAAGGAAGTGGAATACGTGTGCCGCCTGCCGCATGCCGGGCAGCGCATCGTGGCATGCTACCTGCGCATCACACGCGCCGACGGAAGCGTGGACTACTCCGTGATGACCGAGGAGGACTGGGTGCGCCTCGCGCAATACAGCGCACGGCAGAACCGCAGCAACTCCGCAAACGCCCTCTATGGCGTAGACGGCAACGGCGTTGTGAACATCGACCCCGGCTTCCTTATGGCCAAGTGCATCAAGCACGCATTCAAGACCTACCCCAAGGTGCGCATCGGGCGCGGCACGGAACTGCAGAGCCAGCAGACCGAAGAGCGTGAGATTGAAATTAACGACAGCCTCTATGGCATGACAGAGGAGCAGCAGCCCGCACAGCAGCAGCCCAACTTCTGCCCGGAGCAGCAGCCCGCAGGTGTAACCGTAGACACAGGAGAAGACGATGGCTTCTGACGAAAAGAACGCGTGCAGCGGTTGCCGCCACGCCTACAACGCCATTAACGGCCTGCGCTGCACGCGCCTCGGCAGATACGTGGAAAGATGCAAGGTGCAGCCTTGCACGATGATAATAACAACTAAAACCCCAAGACATGGAAACGAAAGCATTAACGATATTCGAGCCTAAAAACGTAGGCACAATAGCACAGATTGCTCCGCAGGCATACAACGAAAACCAACTCTCACACGACCGCTGCATAGAGGTCGGCAACCAACTCTTTACGCGTGCGGAGGCGGAAGGCATGAGCGACAGCCTCGACCAGGAGATTGCACTCTACATCGAACGCGCCAAGAAGACCGTCAGGAAGATGAACACGAAGCGTTCCGCCGTGACGCAGATGTTCGACATGATACGCTCCGCCTACACCACGCTTGAAAACGAGATTGACGTAAACAAGAAGGACACGATAGTAAGCAAACTGCAACAACTGCGCAACGCCTACGCCGACATGAAGCGCAGGCAGCTCGAGGAGCAGCGCATGGAACAGATGCGCCGCCAGCGTGCGGAGGCGGCGCGCGCCAAGTACGCCGCCGACGTGGAGGCGGAACTCGTGAAGCACCGCAGCGGGATAATTTCCGAAGCCATCAACAAACTATACGAACTTTTCTCGTCTCTCACGGCGGACAACCGCGCAGAGGTTGAGAATACGATAAAGTCTGTTCCCGAGGAGTTGCCGCAGAGGTGGCTCGATACGCTGTACCTCCAAGTGCAGCTCCCTCAGGAACTCACACAGGAGGAGGCGCGGGATATTCAGGAAGACATCAAGTCGCGCCTTGAACAGGAGATAAGGGAAGAGTATCAGATTAACGTCTGCTCCACGCGCGACGACATTCTCGACCGCCTGCCCTCCAAGCACGAGGAACTCATGCGCATGGCTAAGGCCGATGCGGAGGAAGCCGCCCGCATCAAGGCGCAAATCGAGGAGCAGGAACGCAAGGAGGCGGAGCGGCGAGAAGCCGAACGCCGCGAGCGCGAGGAGAAGGAAAAGGCTGCCGCCGAACTCGCCAAAGAGCAGCGCGAAATGGATGGGCTGTTCGGCGCAGCCTCTGCCGCCGCCTCCGTCTACCAGCCGAAAGCAACCGTCAGGAAGCGCATCCGTCTGCTCTCGGCAGAGGGCATGATGCAGGTGCTCATCATGTGGTGGTTGCAGCAGGGCAGCACGATGTCGGTTGAAGAACTTGAAAAGGAGTTCAAGAAGCAGCTCACCTTCTGCAACCGCCTCGCCAACGACAAGGAACACCCCGTGCTCATAAGCTCTGAATATGTAGAATATGTAGATGATGTCAAAGCCAAGTAGACATGCTCACCGCAACCTCATACTACGACCGCCCCGAGGTCTCAAACTCCGACCTCACTCAGCTTAAAAACATGCTGCACCCGCGCCTGCAATTCGGCGACCGCGAGGCGGCGTTCCGTTTCGGCTCGCTTGTGGACGCGCTGGTCACGGAACCCGCCCGCGTGAACCACTACCGCCGCACCGTGGACGACGTGCAGTACTCGGAGGAAGAGTTCGACCATGCAAAGGAAATGCTGCGCTCACTGCGGCACGAAGCACGGCATGATGCCTTTCTCAAAAAGGTGCTTGATACCGCCGACACGCAACGCTGCATGTACAACAAGGAGCAGCGCTTCCAATACGGAGGCTTTGACTTTCGGCTCGACACGCGCTGCAAATGGGACTGGTATCTGTCGCGCTTCGGCTTCGGAGGCGACCTTAAAACCACATTTGCCGCAACGCAGAAAGAGTTCGACGAAGCCGTGGACTTCTTCGACTGGGACAGAAGCCGCGCATGGTACATGGACATCGCACGCTCCGACCGCGACTTTATCTATGGCATCAGCAAGAAGAACGGCTGCATATTCAAGAAGTTCATCACGCGCGGCGATGAAATCTACAAGCGCGGAAGAGAGAAGTACGAAGAACTCGCCTTCCAATATTGGTGTTTATGCTAATCCCTACAACCATGGCAAACGCAAAAGTCATAAAGTTCGACGTAATGCTCAACGGCCGCTTCATCGCCACCATGAGAATGCAAGCCTGTCTTGCCGACGACGTGGACGGCTACGGGCGGTTTGTAGTGACGGGCGAGACAATCAGCAAATACGTGGTGGCAAAACGCCCCACGCTCAAAGGAAAACCTTTCAACGTCTGTTTCTGAAAATGCTCTCCCACCACCTCAACATAGAACCCTACCCCTACCAGCGCGAAGGCATCGTCTTCGGCCTGGAGAAGAAGCGGCTGCTTATCGGAGACGAACCCGGGCTTGGCAAGACCTTGCAGGGCATCGGTATCATCGACACGGCGAACGCCTATCCAGCCCTCGTTATCTGCCCGTCCTCGCTCAAAATAAACTGGCAGAGAGAGTTTGAAAAGTTCACCGACAAGAAGGCAATCGTCCTCGACAACGCCACGCGCACCTCCTGGCCCTACCTGCTGCAGATGGGCATGTTCCACATGGCTATCGTAAACTACGAGAGCCTGCGCAAATATTTTGTCTATGACACCGGCAAGGACAGGGCGTTCCGCCTGAAAGACGTTGTGTTCAACGACGCAATCAAGGTGTTCCGCTCCGTCATCATCGACGAGAGCCACCGCGTGAAAGACCCCTCCGCGCAGCAGACCATCTTCACGCGCGGAATAGTAGAAGGCAAGCAGTGGCGCATACTCCTCTCGGGCACGCCCGTGGTGAACCGCGCGGAAGACCTCGTGGCGCAACTCTCAATCATGGGTCGCCTCAAGGACTTCGGCGGGCGCGGCAAGTTTCTCGCCGACTATGGGGAGGACGGCAACCTCGACAGCCTCTCACGCGAACTCTACGCCCGTTGCATGATACGCCGCGAGAAGGCAAAGGTGCTCACCCAACTGCCCGACAAGACGCGCACAGACCTCTACGTTGAAATCAGCAACCGCGAAGAATACCTGCTCGCACAGAACGACCTCGCCGAATACCTGCGCCAATACAAGGACTGCACCGACCGCGAGATACGCCGCAAGATGCGCATGGAGGCACTCGTCAAGTTCATGGCCCTGCGCTCCATAGCAGCCAAGGGAAAGGTGAAACAGGCCGTCGACTTCGTGCGCGTGTTTCTAGCCTCCGGCAAGCCGCTCATTCTCTTCTGCTCGCCCCACGAAATAGTAGACCTTCTCAAAAAGGAATTCCCCGGGGCGGTCACCGTGACGGGGCGCGACAGCGCGGCTGCCAAGCAGGCGGCGGTAGACGCATTCCAGAGCGGAGCGGCAAACCTCATCGTCTGCTCCATCAAGGCGGCAGGCGTCGGTCTCACCCTCACGGCATCATCAAACGTGGCGTTCGTGGAACTGCCGTGGACGTATGCCGACTGCTGCCAGTGCGAAGACCGGGCACACCGCATCGGACAGAAGGACAACGTGACCTGCTACTACCTGCTCGGACAGGACACCATCGACAGCACGCTCTACGCACTCATTAACAAGAAGAAGTCCATTGCCGGGCAAATCATGGCATCGGACGACGACATACCGCAGAGCGAGGCGTACTTCGACGAACTCATGGAAGCATTCATCAGCGACAATGTATAAGAGACCAAACAAATACCACGCCGAAAAGTCG
Source organism: Alloprevotella sp. (assembly GCA_051868815.1). GTDB lineage: Bacteria > Bacteroidota > Bacteroidia > Bacteroidales > Bacteroidaceae > Alloprevotella. Next base: position 3,036 of record JBJEAH010000158.1, on the reverse strand, counting down.
GGCGGCTACGCATCACGCAAGGAGCACCGCCGCGCCTGCGAACTGCGCTACATGCAGCGGGCGGGCATCATCTCCGACCTCAAAGAGCAAGTACACTTCGAACTCATTCCCTCGCAGAGAGGCGAGGACGGAAAGGTCATAGAACGCGCCTGCTCCTACATCGCCGACTTCGTGTACAGAGACGCGAGGGGCAACCTTGTCGTGGAGGACACGAAAGGCGTGCGCACAAAAGAATACATCATCAAGAGAAAACTCATGCTCCGCGTACACGGCATAAGGATTTCCGAAAGATAAACCCAAACACTGCACAATACCATGGCAACGCAGCAACTCAAATCAACCAACTACTTTCCGCACGACAGCAACGCGCGTAACGATGAGCGTCTGCTCCGTCTTAGAATGAAGCACGGGGCGGCTGGCTACGGAGTTTACTTTATGCTTCTTGAGCGGCTAAGAGAGGAGGCAGGCTACACGAGTGTCAAAGATTATAACATCATAGCCTTTGACCTTCGCGTTGACGCTTCCGTCGCCAAGTCGGTCGTTGAAGACTTCGGGTTATTTGCTTTTACCGAAGACGGTAAGCGCTTCTACTCCGAAAGTTTCTCGCGAAGAATGGGCATGAAGGACGCGCAGCGAAAGAGACAGGAAGAAGGGGGCAAACTCGCAATGGCCAAGCGTTGGAACACCTCCGAAAGCAAGGAAGAAGAGAAGCCGCAGCAGCCGAAAGATGGCAACAGGCAGCACCTCAAACGCTTTCTCTCGAAAGAAAACAGGGAAATCATCGGCACGCTGCTCGCCAACTTGGGACTGGACAGCAAAGACGGCATGCCGCTCCTGCGCAAGGCGGCAGAGGAAGCCGTTGCAGAATGGGAAATCTCAAAGAAAGAGCACGCGGACTACACCGACTTCTCAAAGCACCTAATTGCTACCATGCGCATCAAACTCAAAAGCGCGGAAGGCAAAAAGCCAGCCGCAGCAGAGCCGGCAAAGGACAGCGAAGACGATGCGTTTACGCAAAGGCGAAAGGCATTCTGGAAAGAACTGTGCGAGGTAGCCAAAGGCAAATGCTCCGAAGAAACGCTCAAGGCATTCTTTGCCTATTGGTCGGAGCCGACAGCGGCAGCCACACCCGAGGAGCGCAAGATGCGCTATGAACTGCAGCGCGTGTGGAACACCGCCTCGCGCCTCGCCTCATGGCAGCGCAACGAACGCCGACCCGCCGCCCGTGCCCCGTCTGTAACTGCCGTGCACAACGTGGCAGCAGCGCAGAAAGAGCGCGAGACGCAGCAGCAGAAGCGAGAGGCGGAGTACGCCGAACGCAAAGCCAAGTGCGTCACCAGAGAGCAATACCTCGAAATGGTAAAGAACGGCGAGATAGCAGTCACGCCGCCAAAACCTGTCTAACCCTCCCGGACAATCCGTCACCCCGGAACGCCCGGCAAAACAACCGACACCAAATGAAACCAACAATCCCCCTCTGCGGCGCGTGCCGCCATTTCAAGCCTGCCAAAGAAAAATGGCTCGGCGACTGCATGAAGCACCGAAACGCACACCTCGCATCTGAAAAGGCGTGCAAGTATTTCACAAGCGAAGAGAGAGACAATGAATAGGCTCGAAAGATTAGAACAAGAGGCAATTCAATTCATACGCAATTCAGAGAAACTTGCCTTGCGTATGGATAGCAGAGGTTTCCATGTTGTCTTCTCTGGAGGCAAAGACTCTATGGTTGTCTTGGAACTTGTAAAGCGTGCGGGCGTTAGGTATCACGCTGATATGCAGGTTACATCGGTAGACAGCCCTAACTTAATGAAGTTCGTTAGAAAGTATTACCAAGACGTAAATCTAAACCTTCCGAAAGAAAATATGTACCGCATTATAACGAGGAAAGCAATACTTCCAGCGAGGAATGCTCGATACTGCTGCCAGATATTAAAGGAGCAAGCAGGAAAGAGCTGTGTTACTATTGTCGGAGTTAGGCGTGCAGAAAGCGTTAGGCGAGCAAAAAGAAACAGCGTAGAACTAATTGGCAAGGCTGGATATTCTTACGATATTAACGGAGAATATCTTGTAAAACGAGAGGTTGGAGGCGGGCAATTTTTCGACAACGACAGAAAAGAGGCCATCTATTGCGTCAGCGGTAAAGACAAAGTTGTTATTTCTCCTATCATAGACTGGAAGGATAGCGATGTTTGGAACTTCATCAAAAAGTACAATATGCCTTATTGCGATTTGTACGATATGGGATTTCACCGTATCGGTTGCTTGTTCTGCCCTATGGCTTCTCCGAAAGAAAAAGCGCGCGAACTTGAAATGTTTCCGCGTATAGCTGAGAAGATTTACATAAGAGCGATTAGAAACATAATGTATAAAGGTAAGTACAGCGATTTTGAAAGCGCGGAAGACGTATTCAAATTTTGGATTTCAAACAAAAGCAAAAGGCAATATTTTGCGGATAAAGAAAAAGAGAAAAACAAACTACTATGAGCCACATTCCCAAAAAGAAACTAATCAACGCCGCCGTTGCCGACGGCTCGCTCTCCGAGGCAACGCGCCTTATTTCCGCCTCCTACCTTATGGGCAACCTCTGCTGGTCGTTCATGGACGACGCAACAGAGCAGCTCAAAAAGCACGGCCTGCTGCTCGGCGACATCAGCCGCGCGACAGGCAAGATGAATTTCGCATTCAAGGACTATATTGCCGTCTACCGCGACATCTTCCGCGACTATGACAACCAAATGAAATTTGCCGAAGACTTCGATAATATGAAGGAGGCGGTATTAAAGGCTTTGGATATGCAGAGTAAAGAACAGCAATCCCCGGAACTTCCGTAACCCCCCCCGGAATATCCGTCTCCCCGGAACCTCCGTAAAATTAAACCCATGAAAAAATCTCTCTTCAAAACAATCGTAGACTTTATCCTTGGCGAAAAGTACTACGCCAACATCATAAACACGCGCGGCACTGTGAAATGCGAACTCTGTTCGTTCATCTTCCCCACAAAGGAACTTGCCGACAAGCATGCAGAAGAACTGCGCA
>JBJEAH010000157.1:0-8665 GCA_051868815.1 Alloprevotella sp. | reverse complement strand
GTACTTGCAACGCTATACGTAGGGGCAAGCCCCTACGCTAATTTATTTTCCCCTTGCAGGGGATACATCTGCAACAATATTTATTTTGACACCCCACCTATAATGGGAACGAGTAGGGTGTATTGCATGCTTCCTGAAAGGCATTTTGCACCAAATCATCAACACAGTTTCTTCATTTGATTTTCTGCAAAAAGTAAATGCCCACTTTTTCCTTGTTTTTTCCTCCTTAAACCTTGTTCTTTTAAGCAAGAAAGTTGTTTTTATCCCCTTTATCGTTACTGCCCCACAACTATGGTGCACCTTCCCCACAATTGTGGTGAAGTCGCCCCACAATTGTGGTGTGACTTCACCACAATTGTGGGGAAGTAAAAATGACCTTTGAAAAAACAAAACAAAGGGCAGAGAAACAAGTAGAATATAGCCTAAGAACAAATCCCCTCCAGTCCCCAACCCTTCGGCAATGAAGGGTTGGCACGCCTAACCGTTCAGCGGTAAATATCTTATAAACAAAGCGATAGCGCAGTAAATGAATAGTTGAATAGTTTTTGAGGGAAAATTTTGCGTAAGGAATCGTACTTGTCACGGAGTACAGTTGGCAAAAATAAAAACTGCGACGAGTGTCGCAGTTTTAGTAATGATGAAAAATTCTCCTTCTCAGAATCATGTGGTTTGTTAGTTCTGAATCACTACGGCGTCCTGCGCCGGGGTGTAGGCAATGGAGTAGGCCTCGAGGTTGTTGCCCCGGTCGCCCTCGATGATGATGCCTTTGTTAGAGAGGTCGTAAAGGCGGTTGCATTGCGGGCAGCGGGCATAGGGCAGGGTGAGGTCGAGCACAAGGCGCTTGGTGAGCGCGGAGGCGTTGTAGCACGTGGGGCAGACAAGGTCGTAGGCCACGATGCGCATCTGCCCGTTCATGTCCACCCCGGGCGGCATGCCGACGATGAAGCCGGCTATAAACTGCGGCTGGCCGTAGGCATCGAGCGCGGTGCGCGGATAGGAGGTGCTCTTGCCGTCGGGGGCGGTGAATATATAATATTGCGCAGAGAACGTGATGGTGCAGAACACGCCGGGACTGGTGAGCGCCGCAAGCAGCTGCGGGGCACCGGTCACGGGCGAGAAGCGCATGAAAGCGCGATAGCTTGAGCGTTCGTTCTCTGCCTTGTCGCACGAGACAGCCAGCAGCAGCGCGGCGAGCAACGTGGAGATGAAAAGCAGTTTTTTCAGCATCTTTTATTTGGAAAAGCGGGCAATATCAGGTGGCGTATGCAAAAACGAGCCGCCGCCGAAAATGTCAAAGAAAAATCGCACTTTTAAGAACTTGCGCGGGCGTTCTGCAGAACGCCCCTACTGTGCGGCGGCGAGGATGTCGGCAAGTCCGTTGGCGGCCTGTTGCAGCGGTTTCGACACCATGCCTTTCATAAAGAAGTTCACCTCTGCGCCAATCGTGACGCGCAGCTTTGCCTCGCCCTCGCCATGCGGCAGGAGCTGTATCCACACATTGACGGGTATGGGCGTGCCCTCGCCGGCAAACTTGATGCACTTGGGTTCGTCGCGCTCGATGATGCGCAGCGTGATTTTCCCGAGGGGCGAGCCGATGGAGAGCGTGTCGCGGTCGAAGGTCATGGTCTGCAGCTGCTCTTTTGCCTGCGCTATCTGCTCGGGCGTGAGCTGCGCCGCCATTTTCTCCTGCACGGCGGGGTCATCGAGCTTTTCGCGCAAAGTCTCAAGGTTGCTCAGGTCGGAATAACGTGCAAAGAGCACGTCGGCGGGTTGGCTTACGTATTTAACGTCGCTTTCAAATTTTGTCATGGTTTTCTTTCTGTTTTGGTCTTAATTGTCTTGTCTACTTGTTTACTCTTCTACTTTTCAGCGTGATATATCCGTAGCGGGTGACTACGAGGAAGCAGATGAGGGGAAGGGCGAAGGAGGCGTTTACGGCGGGGTGTCCGCAAACGGTGCCGAGGTCGATGATTGTGCCTTGGAGCGGCGGCATGAGTGCGCCGCCCACGATGGCCATTACCAAAAAGGCTGCTCCGAGAGCCGTGTCTTGGGTATCGACATCTTCGAGGGCTATGCCGTAAATGGTGGGGAACATGAGCGACATGAATGCGCTGATGGCCACAAGGCAATACAGGCCGGCGATGCCGTCGATCAAGATGGTGCCGAGGGTGCACAGCGACGCGCCGATGCCGAATATCATGAGCAGGCGGCGCGAATTGACATAGCGCATCAGGGCCGTGGCCACGAAGCGGCCGCAGAGGGCGAGGCTCATGGCGAAGATATTGTAGTTTTGCGCCGTGGCCTTGTTGATGCCGAGGCGGTCGGCATATTGGATAATGAAAGTCCACACCATGATTTGTGCCGCTACATAAAACATCTGCGCCAGCACGCCTTCGCGGTAGTGGCGGTTGTGCCAGAGGCGGCGCAGCGAATGGGCGGCGGGTGCTGATTCGCCGCGCTCGCCCGTGCCGGCAACGGCGGGCATCTTTTTGAGCGCAACGATGAGGAAGACGATGAGCACCACGATGCCGAGTGCCACATACGGGTCGCGGATTACGGCGAGGTCGTGCAGGCGAATGCCGGCCTTTTCGCTTTCGGAGAGCGTGCCGAAGATGATTTCCCCTGCTTCGTTGCGGCGGTCAGACCACAGCGCGGGCAGCACGATGAGCGAGGCGACGGCCATGCCCGAAAGCGAGCCTACGGGGTTGAATGCCTGCGCGAGGTTGAGGCGGCGCGTGGAGGTTTCCTTGCTGCCAAGCGAGAGGATAAAGGGGTTGGCCGTCGTTTCGAGGAATGCCAGGCCGAAGGTGAGGATATAGAGCGAGAAGCAGAAGAACGTGAAGTTCTGAAACTCGGCGGCGGGGATAAAGAGGAACGCCCCCGTGGCGTAAAGACCCAGTCCCAGCAGAATGCCGCTCTTGTAGCTGTAGCGCCTGATGAAGAGGGCGGCGGGAATGGCCATTGTGGCGTAGCCGCCGTAGAAGGCGAACTGTATCATCGAGGCCTTGGCGGCCGAAAGTTCCATGACGGTCTGGAACGCCGCCACCATCGGGTTGGTGATGTCGTTGGCAAAGCCCCAAAGGGCAAAGAGCGTGGTGACGATGATGAAGGTGGCGAGATATTTTTTCTCAACAAGTTTCTGTTTCATGAGCGATGCGGTTTTTTGTATCTGTTTACTCATATAAATAAAACATGCGTTCCATCAGTTGCCATTTCTCTGCTGACGAAAGTCCTTGTTTCACGAGTTGGAACTCAGCCATATAGTCTTCCCACTCGGCTTGGCGCGGCAGAGTGGCGAGGCGTGCCATTGCCGTGTCCCAATCGAAGTCGAGGGGCGTTTCCACAATCATAAAGAGGCGCGTGCCGAGGATGTAGAGTTCCATTTCGAGGATTCCCACTTGGCGTATGCCATCAAGGATTTCGCGCCAGGCGTGCTCGCGGCTGTGGCGGCGGCGGTACTCTTTGATGAGCTCGGGATTGTCACGCAGTTCGAGTGTCTGGCAATAGCGTTTCACGGGCTGGCGATATTCTTTGACGCGATAACCCGTCTGAGGTGTTTCTTGCATGGTTATTGTTTGCTTTTTATTGAGGTAAAAACGTGCGCAGTTCTACGCTATTACGCACCACATCGCGCACGGCTTCGAGATTGTCGAGCCTGTCGTCTGCCATGGCCTGCACAAGTATATTGCCCATCGCCGTGGCTTCCACGGGACCGGCAATGACGGGTATGCCGAGGGCGTTGGCGGTGAGTTGGTTGAGCAAATCGTTTTGAGAGCCGCCGCCAATGACGTGCAGCACTTCAATGGGTGCGGGCAGGCATTTGTTGAGGGTGCCAACGGCTTCGGCATAGGTGCGTGCCAGCGATTGCAGCACGCAGCGCGTCAGGCCGGCCTTTGTCTCAGGCACGGTCATGCCCTTTGCAGCGAGGTGGCTGCACACGGCGCGTTCCATGCTGTCGGGGTTCATGAACTCGGGCGCATCGGGATTGATGTAGGCTTCCGTATGCGCTTCGGCTGCTGCCGCCAGCAGGGGGCCGTATTGCTGCGGTTCGCCCTGCTGCGCCCATTCTGCCATGAGGCGTTGCAATATCCACAGCCCCGTGATGTTTTTCAGGAAACGTATGCGGCCGCCCACGCCGCCCTCGTTGGTGAAGCCGCCCCGGCGTGCCTCCTCTGTGAGGATAGGTTCGTCCACCTCCGCGCCAAGCAGCGACCATGTGCCGGAACTAAGGAACGCGGCGTTGCTGCCTGAACGCAAAGGCGTGGCGGCTACGGCCGATGCCGTGTCGTGCGAGCCGACGCTCACCACCTGTACGCCGTGCAGACCCGTTTCGCGGGCAATGTCGTCGAGCAACTGTCCGCGCCCCGCGCCCGGCATCACGGGCGCAGCGGGGAAGAGCCGCGTGAGTTCCAGGCGTTCCAAAAGCGGATAGTTCCACGTGCGCTGCTTTGCGTCGAGCAGTTCGGAGGTTGAGGCGATGCAATATTCTTGCGCCCTGCGCCCTGTGAGGTAATAGGCGAAGAGGTCGGGCATAAAGAGCAGCGTGTCTGCTCCGGCGAGCCACGGCGAACCTTCGCGCTGCATGCTCATCAGTTGGAACAGCGTGTTGATTTCCATCACTTGGATGCCGCTTTCGGCATAATGCTCCTCGGGCGTGCAGGTCTGGAAAAACAGTTCGGGCATGCCTTTTGTGCGGCTGTCGCGATAGCACACAGGATTGCCCATAAGGTTGCCCTGCTTGTCGATCAGCCCAAAGTCCACACCCCACGTGTCTATGCCGATGCTCTTGACGGGCAGGCCTTCGGCAGCGGCACGGCGCAGGCCGTCCTTCAAGTCTTGGAAAAGCGCGGGGAAGTCCCAAAACACGTGCTTGCCCAGACGCACCTGGCGATTTTGGAAGCGATGTATTTCCTTTGTCTCTAAGCGTCCGCCGTCTATCCACCCGGCAATGACGCGTCCGCTGCCGCCGCCGAAGTCGGCTGCTAAATAAACCGGGTTTGCCATGGTTAAGGTTGCTTTTTCCCTAAAACGTAGGTTTCGAGGTCGTCAATCTCTGCGTCAGTGAGCACGTTGTGCCTGCCGCCGTTTTGCTTGATGATGCGGCAAGCCATCTCGAAGAACATGGCACGCTCGAATACCTCGTCGAAGTCCTTGCCGCACACCACTTGCCCGTGCTTAAGCATCAGGGCGGAGTTGTGGTCTTTGAGGGCGGCGATAACGGCCTGAGCCAACTCGGGCGAGCCGGGACGGAAGTAGGGAATAATGGGTATTTCGCGCCCCACGTGGCAAGGCACTTCTGCCGTCACGTTGAAGTTCTCGGGTATTTCGTTGGAGCAGGCAATGGCTGTGGCAAAGGGCGACTGGAAGTGGAGCACCACGTTGCAGTCGGGACGCTCGCGCAGCACGCCGAGGTGGAACACGCTCTCCATAGAGGGCTTCACGCCGTTGAGCGTCTCGCCGGTAGCAAGATTGAGCCGCGCCACGCGGTCGGTCGTCAACTCGGGCACCCAAGACCCCGTGCCCGACACGAGCACCTCCTCGCCCACGCGCCACGACAGGTTGCCGCTGCTGCATATCGTAAGCCCGGCATCGCCTACGCGGCGTGCCTGGCGCACAAATTCTTCAAAATGATATTTGGAAATCATGGAATATAGATTTTTAGTAGAGTAGGGGCGTTTTGCAAAACGCCCGCCCATTGTGCCGCATGGTCGCTACCAACGGGGCAATCATCAACCGGGCGTTTTGCAAAACGCCCCTACCCATTATTTATATATAGGCCCGTAGTTCTGGCAAGCACGATAGTCTGCGCCCTCCTTATCCATGCCGAAAGCGTTCCACGCCGCCGGGCGGAAGAGTTTGTCCTCTTCCACGTTGTGCATGCACACGGGAATGCGGAGCATGGAAGCCAGCGTGATGAGGTCTTCGCCGATGTGGCCGTAAGAGATGGCACCGTGGTTCGCGCCCCAGGCGTTCATCACGGAGTAAACGTCGCGGAAGGCGGGGCGGTCGCAGAGGCGCGGCACAAACCACGTAGTGGGCCAGGTGGGGTCGGTGCGCATATTCAGGCGCTTGTGTATCTCGGGGTCGATTTCCACCGTCCAACCTTCAGCCAACTGCAACACAGGACCGAGGCCTTTCACCAAGTTGAGGCGCATCATCGTAACAGGCATACCGCCCTCCGAGAGGAAGTTGGAAGAGAAGCCGCCGCCCCGGAAGTAGTCGCGGTCGGCAGGATACCAGGTAGTTGCTTTCAGGCAGGCATCGATGTCGGTGTCCGTCATTTCCCAATGCGGCTTCATCACGGGCTGTCCCTCAGCATTCTTCGATGCGCCCGTGCCGTCGAGCGTGGTGGCGCCGGAGTTGATGAGATGGATAATGCCGCCGGCAGCGCGGCCTTTGAGTTCCAGTCCCGTCACGCGCTTCACGGCCTCGGGACTCCAATAGGTGCGCACGTCGCTGAATATCTGTGCGCGTCCCGTGAGCAGATGCCCGAAGAGCATCGCCACGCCGTTGAGCGCATCGTTCTCGGTGGCAAGCGTGAGGGGCTCGCGGCGGCCGTTCCAGTCGAACGATGTGTTGAGCAACGCTTCGGGGAAGTCGCCGTTGGGGTAAAAGTCCGTCCACTGGCGCTGCCCTTGGAAGCCCGCGGCGATGGCGTTGTGCCCGAGTGCCTCCTCCTTGAACCCGAGTTCTTTGAGTTTCGGATTGCCCAGCATGAGGTCGCGCATGATGAGCGTCATTTTTACTACAAATTCCCAGTCGCTGTCCTTCTGCTCGCGCGTCTTGCGCTTTTCGGGGCGGTTCTTAAAGTCGTCGCCTTCGTTGGGCATGCAGTGCTGCTTCGTCCAGGCATAGGCGCGGGCGTATTCTTCGGGGTCGTAGATGCCCTCAGTCATGCGGCGGATAATTTCCGTGAGGTCGATGCTCTCGTTGCGCATGCCGAGATATTCCTGGAAGAAGTCGGGATTGACGATAGAGCCGGCGATGCCCATCGAGACGCTGCCCATCGAGAGATACGACTTGCCGCGCATCGTGGCTACGGCCTGTGCGGCGCGGGCGAAGCGCAATATCTTCTCTGCCACGTCGGCGGGAATGGAGTTGTCGTCCAAGTCCTGCACGTCGTGCCCGTAAATGCCGAATGCCGGCAAGCCTTTCTGGGCGTGGGCGGCAAGCACGGCGGCGAGGTACACGGCACCGGGACGTTCCGTGCCGTTGAAGCCCCACACGGCCTTGGGCCAATGCGGGTTCATGTCCATGGTCTCCGCACCGTAGCACCAGCAGGAAGTCACCGTAATCGTGGCACCCACGCCGGCGCGTTCGAACTTCTCGGCGCAGGCTGCGCTTTCGGCCACGCGGCCGATTGTGCCGTCGGCAATGACGCACTCCACAGGCGAGCCGTCGCCGTTTCTGAGATTTGAGGAAATAAGGTCTGCCACGGCCTTTGCCAGTGCCATGGTCTTTTCTTCAAGGCTTTCGCGCACGCCGCCCTGCCGTCCGTCGATGGTGGGGCGTATGCCAATTTTGGGATATGTGTTCATAGTATTATGATTTAAGGTCTTATTTCATCCAATTTGCCGGGTCCTTGCGCCAGGCGGCGAGCATAGGCACGTGGCTCTGCTCGATGTAGCCCGTTTGCAGCGCGGTTTCCACCACGGCCTCGTAGTTGGTGAGCGTAGTGAGCGTTACGCCGGCGGCGGCAAAGGCTTCCTCTGCAACGGGGAAGCCGTAAGTATAGGCTGCCACCATGCCGAGCACTTCGCAACCGTGCTGACGCAGAGCCTCAACGGCTTTGAGCGAGCTGCCGCCCGTAGAGATGAGGTCTTCCACCACCACCACCTTCATGCCCGGCTGCAAATCGCCTTCGATAAGGTTGGCCATGCCGTGGTCTTTGGGTTTGGAGCGCACATAGGCAAACGGCAGGGCGAGTTCGTCCGCCACGAGTGCGCCTTGCGCGATTGCTCCCGTGGCCACGCCGGCAATAGCATCGGCTTCGGGGTACAGTTCTGCCACGATGCGGCTCAGCTGGAGTTTCACGAAGGTGCGCAGCGCGGGGAAGGCGAGTGTCTTGCGGTTGTCGCAATAGAAGGGCGATTTCCAGCCGCTCGCCCACGTGAATGGCTGTTCGGGCTGCAGCTTGATGGCTTTGACTTTCAGGAGTTTCTCGGCAAAGATTTTTTCAACGGTACTCATATTTATATGGGGTTATATTTGGAATAAAAATAAGTTTTTTCATTGGCTTATACCATACTTCTCTTTTAGTAAATCCATATTCAATAATTCAGGATGGTCAAAAGTATAGTTGGCTTTAAAAACAAAAGTATATTCGTTTACAACATTCTTGATTTGAATTGGCAACATAAGCCTTACTTCGCCTGCCTCATTACCAATAAATTGTTTGGGGAATAATGGTTTTGCTTTCCAGCCGCCGTCTTCACCATCTTCATAATATACGTTGGCCGCAGGCGTAATCCTTTCCTCTATTTTTGTGCCTCTCATTACTGTTGTTACAGGTTGCTCCGCGTACCTATCGGCATATTTAGTACCAACATGCATGATTTTTGATGACGAACCATCCAAACCAGCATAGGCTGCTTCATTCCAAATGATTTTTATGGAATGGTTGGAAATGTTCTTCAAGGTAAAAACAAAGTCTTCGTCTGTAGAA
>JBJEAH010000156.1:0-1570 GCA_051868815.1 Alloprevotella sp. | reverse complement strand
AAGTGTCGCCGCAGTACGAACTGACTGCCAAGCGACCCGCAGAGCGCATCTTTGCCGTCTTAGACTATCTCTCGGGCATGACGGACGTCTACGCCCTCGACCTTTACAGAAAAATCAACGGGCACTCCCTGCCGGGAGTTTAATGCCGATGCCTCCCACTTCCTACAAACATATTCTGAAATACACGGGGCTGTTTGGCAGCGTGCAAGTCATCACTCTGCTCATTTCCGTGGTGCGCAACAAGTTCGCCGCGCTGCTCATCGGCACGGCGGGCGTAGGGCTTGCCGACCTCTTTTCGCGCACCGCCGAAATGCTTGGCACGGCCACGGGCTGCGGACTCTCGCTCTCGGCTGTGCGCCGCCTCTCGGAGCTGCACGAGGCAGGCGACAGCAAGCGCGTGGCGCGGCAAGTGCGGCTCATACGCTCGTGGCTCGCGATAACGGCGCTTTTGGCCGTCATTGCCGGCATAGCGGCCGCGCCGATGCTGAGCCGCCTGGTGATGCACGATGCCGCTTATACCGTCCACTTCATGCTGCTCTCCCTACTCGCGGCCGCCACTACGCTGACGGGCGGCGAGATGGCCATACTGAAAGCCCTGCGGCAAATGAGGCTTTTGGCACGCATCACGACCGTCGGCGCACTCAGTACGCTGTGCATCTGCGTGGCTTGCTACTGGCTGTGGGGACTCGGCGGCGTGCTGCCGTCGCTTGTGCTTTCGGGCGCGGCGCTTTACCTGCTTTCCCTCGCCGCCACCGTGCGCCTCGTGCCGTGGGCAGTGACGTTGCGCAGCGCGCGCTACCTTAAATGCGGCCTGCCGTTGCTCAAACTCGGCATCGGTTTCGTGGCAGCCGGCGTGCTTACTGCTTTGGCTGAACTGATTGTCAGAACTTATATCTCCTCCTCTTCTTCTATTGCCGAACTGGGCCTGTTTGCCGCCGGCTGCACGCTGACGGTGAGTTATGCGCGGCTGGTGTTCCTCGCGTTCGATGCGGACTATTATCCGAGGCTTTCGGCGGTAAATAAGGACGTGGCGGCGTGTAACATGGCCATCAACCGCCAAATCAACATCTGCCTGCTGCTGATGACGCCGCTACTGCTGCTGATCATGCCGCTGCTGCCTTTCCTCATCAAGTTGCTTTATTCCGAAAACTTCCTGCCCGTTGCGCCGATGGTGCTACTGGCACTGCCCTCTATGTATTTTAAGGCGATTTACACGCCTATTGCCTACCTTACCTTGGCAAAGGGACACTCGGCTGTTTATTTCTTTATGGAGACGGCTTATAATGCCTTCTTTGTGCTTGCCATCGTGGCGGGCTATTATTGGGGCGGACTTATCGGAGCGGGCATCGGGCTCACCGTTGCCAATGCCTTGGACCTGCTCAATCTTTCCGTAGTGTACGGGCATCGCTACGGTTTCCGTTTCCAGCAGGGCACGGCCGCGCTTTCGCTTTCTCATTTTCTGCTGCTATGCCTCGGGCTTTGGGCAGCCTATTGCCTGCCGGGCGTTTATCAATGGCTTGTTCCCGGCGCAAGCATCCTGCTTTCCCTCTGCTTTTCTTATTTTGTAATT
>JBJEAH010000155.1:0-1572 GCA_051868815.1 Alloprevotella sp. | reverse complement strand
GGCCTGCGGCTGGCTGACGTGCGCCGCGCCCTGAATGACGTGCAGGAGGCGGCGGCGTTGGCTGCCGCTAAAACCTTATAAGGGAGTATTGCAGCGTGATGCCTACAAAGGGCGTAAGGCCGCCGCGCCCCGCTCCGATGCCGGCGGCTATGTCGATGCCCTGCCAGGCGTCTGCCGCTATTGAGGGCGTACGGGTTTCGCGCAGGGCAAAGGGGCAGTGCTTTGTTTCGTTGAACTCCCATAAGTAGTAATTGAAATAGTCATTTGTGGTTGTCCCTCCGTTAATGTACTCGTGCCTGTTGTTCGTGAAGTTAATTCCGATTGCCGCCGGCAAGAATTTAGTGGGCTTTGCTTTCTTGAAATAATATTTGTCGCCCGTGTTGAGTGCCACGTACAGACGCTCCACGTATTCCGCCTTCCCTGCATCGCCGTCGGTTATTGCGCTTTCGATGTCGTAAGCTGACTCCTGATATAATTTCACGGGCGCGTAAAGGGCGGGGTAGTCTTCGCTATTGTGGACTTCATACCCGGTTGAGGTGTCTGTATATCTGTAATAGAATGTTGCCCCGAAATTGAGCACGGGCACCACCTTTAATTTCACTTCCGCTTTCATGGAAGTCCAGTCGCGTATGAGCGTTCCCATTTGGTCCACCTCTGCAAACTCTATTTTCGCGGGCGTGTAAATGGTGTTGGTCAGTGCCGCCATGTGCTTTGCGCCCTCTATGATAAGCAGGTTCTTACGGTTTGCCGATACGGCACTTTCCTTTCCCTTTATGTATTCCCCGTCTTTCATTATTACGGCCTCTTCAAACACCTCTTCGGGCAATACAAGTTTCTTAGGCAGTTCTTCTTTGTAGTCGTACCCGACGTTGGCGGTCTGCGCCGTCTTCCCTTTCGTGTTTTCTTCGATGTCGTCGGTAAATGCTGCGAGTACGTTTCTTATAATTTCGGTTTTAGATGATACTTTGTTCTTTATGATGCATACTTTCCCGTCTATAACGTCAAAATACACTCCGAGAAATTGCGAAACCTCTTCAAAGAAGTCTGAAAGCGTGAAGTGTGGCAACATTTTGCCTATTTCATTCTGCGGGCGCGGGTTGGCGATAAATATGTTTTCGAGCCAAGTGCCTGCGAGTTCGTTTGTGCCGAGTTCAAAGCCGAGTGCATTTATTATCCTTTCGATAACGAACGTGAGATAAGGCTGCGGTGCGCACTCGCTTTCCCTGTATGTGTATTTAGGGAGCACGGTCTGCCAGCCCGTGCCTACCAAAACGTTGTCCTCCCCGGCCGTCCAGCACCCGTTTGGGTTTGTCTTCGTGTCTGTAAGGCTGTTCATTATCTGCTTTGTCTTGCCGTCCGTTTTAAGTCCGTATATAGGGAATGCCACGCACGTGGTTTCGCCTCTCGTTCCTGCGTATTTTCTGAGCAGATATTCTTCAAGGCTTTCTTCTTCTGTTTTTCCCGGGTGGCTGTCCCACGCAAAGCCGAGCCCCTCTAGCTGGTCTATGTAAATGTCCTTGCCGTCTGCGTCGGTAAATGCGTTGGCGAGGTCAGAGTAGCCGCTCAGGAACT
>JBJEAH010000154.1:0-8724 GCA_051868815.1 Alloprevotella sp. | reverse complement strand
AAAGTCGCCCGACAAAGTGTAGACTTTAAGCAAAAAGTCACCCGAAAAAGTGTGTGCTTCGGTAAAAAAGTCGCCCGAAAAAGTGTGTTAATAAAACCTACTGCTCTCAATTATAACGATATATGTACAAAAGAAAAATTGAGAACTTTCTTAGCCTTTGGAAAAGCAATAAAAACAGGAAGCCATTGGTTATAAAAGGTTGCCGCCAATGCGGAAAAACGAGCTCCGTGCGCCAATTTGCATCGAAGCATTATAAGCACGTGGTTTACATGGATTTCCATGAGCAGAAAGACCTGAAATCTCTGTTCCAAGGGGCTTTAAGCGTGGATTATCTCATTGTCGCCATCTCTGCCGCGTTGCCCGATGCCCGGTTTGTGCCTGGTAAGACCGTAATTATCTTTGACGAGATACAAGAATGCCCTCAGGCGCGTGCTTCCCTCAAATTCTTTAAGTTAGATGGTCGGTTTGATGTCATTTGCACCGGTTCGTTGCTCGGTGTCAACGGTTATCGTTCTGAGAATCAGGAAAGGGCGGAAAGCTCTACGCCGGTAGGATTTGAGACGATTGTGGATATGTATCCCATGGATTTTGAAGAATGGCTTTGGGCCAATGGCATTCAATCTCCTGTCTTTGATTTGTTGCGCCAATGCTTTGAACAAGAAACGCCTGTGCCAGAAGCCATTCACAATCGTTTGCGCCAGCTGTTGCTGGAATACATCATCATAGGCGGCATGCCGGAGGTGGTCAAGACGTTCTTGGAGACACGCGATGTCAATCAGGCGATAAGCGTTCAACGCAGCATCATTGACGAATATAAGTCAGACATGGTGAAATACGCAGCCCCGCAAGATAGGTCGCGCATTAGGGAATGCTTCGAGTCTATCCCTCGCCAATTAAGCAGAGACAATAAGAAGTTCACTTATTCCGTAGTTCGCAAGGGCGGTCGTAGCAGCGAATATATCAGCAGCTTGCAATGGATAGAAGATGCCGGTATTATTCGCCGCTGCTACAACCTTTCGATTACAGAATTGCCGCTGGGAGGCAATGCTATTCAGGATTGCTTCAAAGTATATATGGCAGATACCGGGCTTTTTATCAGTATGCTGGACGACGGCACTCAGTCTGATATCCTGCAAGGGCAGCTGAATGCCTATAAAGGTGCTATCTATGAAAACGCCTTGGCTGATATTTTGGGGAAGATGGGGCGTAAGCTATATTATTTCCAAAAGCCCGACAGCATAGAAATTGATTTTATTATTCGCCACAAGGGAACTTGCACGCCGGTAGAATGCAAGGCGAGGACTGGCAATGCAAAATCCTTGAAAACCCTGTTGAGACACCCTGAAAAGTATCATGTGAACCATGCCATTAAATTGGGCGATTACAATGTGGGGCGAAGTGATGCGTTGCTGACTTTGCCGTTTTATATGGCCTTTCTACTGAATGAAATATAAAAAAGGGAGCAGCGCTGCTCCCTTTTTGTTTAGTTTCTCAACCCGCCTTTATGATTTTTCTTCAAGCAGAATAGGATTTCGAGGCCGCCGCCTTTGCGGTTGCGCACGGAGATTTCGCCGGAATGGCAGAGCACGGCGTTGCGCACGATAGAGAGGCCGAGCCCCGTGCCGCCGCAGTCGCGCGTTCGTCCCTCCGTGACGCGATAGAACCGCTCGAAGAGGCGCGGCAGATGCTCCTCGGGCACGCCGCAGCCCGTGTCACGGAAAGAAAAATAGAGAAAATCTTTGTCCTCATTGTATAGTTCTGCACACATCTTCGTGCCCTGCCCGGCGTAGCGGATGCTGTTTTCCATAAGATTGCGGAAAATGGCGTAGACAAGGGAATAGTTGCCCGTGAGTGTTGTGCCGGGGGGAATGAGTTGCTGAAATTGCATGCCCGCCTGTTCCATGCCGCCGCGCAGTTCGTCGGCAATGTCTTCCACCATGCGGCTCACGTCGATTGTTTCGAGGGGCAACGCCTCGGGGGCTTCTTCCGCTTTCGTTATCAATGACACGTCGCGGATGAGGTCGGTGAGCCGCACCGCTTGCGCGTGGGCTTTCCGCAGGAAGTCTTCCTTACGCTGCTCGTTCAGCCCCGCACATTCCAATATCGTTTCCAAATAGCCGCGTATGCTGCTCACCGGCGTGCGCAGTTCGTGCGTGATGTTGTTGCTCATCTGCTGCTTGAGCTTCTTGGTCTGTTCGGCCTGCGTGGTGTCGGTGAGCGACAGTTCGAAACTCTTGTCGCTGTAAATCAGCACCTGCACGGCGAAACAAGAACTGCCGGCCTGTATCGTGTAGCGGAAGAGCGGTGCTTCTTGCATGGGGCTGCCGCTGCTTACGTTTTGCTCGAGAAACTCGCAGACGGGCTGGAAACTCTCGTTGCTCCAAAGCGCGTTGAGGTCGGCCGTGGGACGGTCGAGGATTGTGTTGGCGTATTGCGTGAACTTGGGGTTGGCAAAGATTTTCTTCCTGTCGGGCGAGAAGATGGCGATGCCAGCTTCTGAATAAAGGAAGTGGCGCAAGAGGCGTTCGCGCTCCAAGGCGATTTGGCGGTTACTCTCATCGAGCTGCCGGTATTTCAGCGTGAGCGTGGCCGCCACGTCGCCCAGTTCGCTGTGGGGAAACTTCAACTGATCGTAGTCCACCAGCCCCCTGTCGGCGGAACTGATGAAGAGGCGCAGCTGGGCAATGGCCTTGCCGAAGTGGTCGGAGATATAAATGAGCAGCACGAGCACAATGGGGAAGAGCATCAGCGCAAACCACAGGAACACGTTGTCGGCTTTCATGAAATTGCGCACCTCGTCGTCGTAAGGCAATGCCACGCGCACGATGAAGCGGCCGTAGGCTTTGGCGAAATAGAAAAATTCCTTGCCCTCGGTGACGGAGGCGCGTATGTCGCTGCCCTCGTTCTCGTTGAGCGCGAGGCGCACCTCGGGGCGGTCGTGGTGGTTGCCCATCTCGTGGGGCATCATGCCGTCGCTCTCGTATATCACCGTGCCGTTCTTGCCGATGACCGTAAGGCGCAGTTCTTTTGGCAGCAACATTTTTACCTTTTTGAGTTCTTCCACGGCGGTTGTGCTGTTCAGCCCGTTTGTTTCAATATCACCCGCTACGAGGTCTGCATAGCTCAAAAGCCGCGCTTCGAGCAACTCGCGCCGGTATTGCCGCTCGCGATTGTACTGGAAACCTACGAGCAACAATGTGAAGGCTGCAAAAAGCAACGTGAAGTTCAGCAGCAATTTGCTGCGATACGAAAGCATCATTTTTTAGTAAACGAGTAGACGAGTAAACAAGTAGACAAGTAAACGGGTAGACAAAATCCCCTTTTATTCAAAACAATAGCCGTAGCCCGGGCGGTTGGTGAGGCGCAGGCCGGCTGCGCCGAGCTTTCTGCGCAGGCGGGCGATGTGTACGTCGATGGTGCGGTCGATGACAATGCAGTTGGTGCCGCGCCAAACCGCCGCGAGGATTTCGTCGCGCGAGAACACGCGCCCCGGCTGCCGCACCATAAGGCTGAGAATACCGAACTCTTTGGGCGAAAGGCGCACCTCCATACCTTCCACGTAGGCCGCTTTGCGCTCAAAGTCGATCGTCAGTCCGTCAGAGGTCAGCGTTTTCGGTTTCAACGCCTCCGTGCCGCTGCGACGCAGCACGGCACTGATGCGCGCCAGCACCTCGTGCAGGGAAAACGGTTTGCAGATGTAGTCGTCGCCGCCCGCAGAGAATCCTGTGAGCAGGTCTTTCTCCGCGTCCTTGGCCGTGAGAAAGATGATGGGCGTGTCGTTGTGGAGTTCCTTGCGCATCTTTTCGGCCATGCGGAAGCCCGACATGCCGCCGAGCATCACGTCGAGCAGCACAAGCATGATGTCGGGTGAAAGCAGCGTGATGGCCTCTTCTGCCGAGGCGGCGGTTACCACTTCGTAGCCGGCGTTTTCGAGATTGCACTGCAATATCTCGCGCAAATCCGGCTCATCGTCTACAACCAAAATCTTTTTTGAAGATACCATATCTATATAATATTGTGTGTGGAGCAGGGGCGTTTCGCCTTGCAATATTAGTTATTTCTGCGCAGGAAAGCACGAAAAGCGGGAGCAAAAATCAGAAATGTATCATCATTTCCATGACCACCTTGTCGCGCTCGGAGGTTTTCATAGCCGCGCCTTTGTCGTAGAAATACTTTTCGTAGTTGAGACGCAGTTCAGCGGCGATACGCTTGGCAAAGCCGAGCGTGATGCCTGCCGTGAGCCTTTTGCGTGCGGCATCGTCGGTCTGCAGCACGCCCTCGTCGTTGAGGCTGCCGTTGCTGTGGTCGTCCATCATGTCGAAGCGCGTCAGGAAACGCAGGTGGTCGAACACGCGGCGCAGCGGCAGTGTATAGGCCGCCATCGTGTTGAGCGCATTCACGGCGTGGTAGGCGTTGTTTTTATAATGCTTGCGCAGATATTCGGCTTCGAGGAACACGCCGGCGTGGTTGAACGAAGCGCCGCCGTCGTAGAGCATCACCGTGCCGCCCGTGGGCGAAATCTTCTGCACCGAGCCTTGCAGCGTGAGCATCTTCACGGGCTTCCATTGCACCTTTGCCGAAAAATTGAGGCTTTTTGTCCAATAGTCTTTCTGGTCGGTCAGCCCCGAGCCGTTGAAGAGCCCGCCCTCGATGGTGAGCGGCGTTTTGGGCAGGGTGTACGAGGCGCAGAGTCCCACGTCGCGCACGTCGCCCACTTGCTTGGCGATAAAGGAGCGGTTGGCGAAATACTGCCGGTGGGGCGAGCGGTGTGCGTCGATGCTGAACGGCACGCGCATCTGTCCGATGCGGAGCGTCAGACCTTTCACGGGCAGCACGCCGGCGTAGGCGTCGAGCATACGGATGCGCCCCTCGTCGGACAGGTCTACCTCGGCCCGGTAAATCACGATGGGCGTGACGTTCCCGTCGAATGCCACGCGGGCGTTGCGCACCTCAAAGCGTCCTTCTTTGTCGCGCGTCTGGTATTCGCCCTTAGCGCGGAGCGTGCCGCTGATTTTCGGCAGCCATTCGGGCAAAGGCTTCTTGTTTTTGGCAGAGTCGGCCGGTGTTTCGGCAATTGCCGGCAGCGCGGCGCAGAGGCAGAATGCGAGCGGCAGTAAAGGCTTGATAAGCATATTGGAGGTTTTTTAGATTTTTATAGATAATACTCGTTGGTTGAATAAACCGCTATATTTTCTACCAGAAAACATGGTTGACTAATTATCTTGCGCGGCGGGCGTATAAAATACGCCCCTAATCCATGTGGCGCAACCGTGATTGGGGCGGGCTGTAAGCCCAATTGCTGCCCCGAGCCAAGGGCAACGCCCTGGGGAAATGTACGCCGCGATTGATACATTCGGCATTTTTGCGTCACCGCAAAAATGCCACGCGCCCCAAGCGCGTAACCCCGCACGCAACGCCGCGGGGCGTTGCCCTGGGCTCTGGGCAACATCTGGGCTTGCAGCCCGCCACAATCACTTTCCCTTTCGGTGCACACTGCGCGCAGAAAATATTGACTGCAACCTAAACCAGCTCTCTGAAGCGGCGCACGCTTTTTATGAGGGAGCGCAGTTCTTTCACGATTTGCTCCGTTTCTTGCGTCACGTGGAGCAGGAGCGAGAAGGTCACGAGATGTGCGCCCGGCGTTTGCAGCAGCAGCATCACTTCGTGGCGGAAAGCGGCAAAGTCGTTTTTCAGTTTCACGGTCTCGTCGGAGATGTCCTGAATGTCGAGCGGCGCGTCGGTCTGGCGAATGCGCAGTGCCGTGTTGTCGAGCAGAACTACAAGGCGGTCGCGCAGCGAAAGGTAACGCGCGGCGAGTTCCGGCGCAATGGGCGAGAAGTTATTGTCCACATGCTCCTTCGCCGGTTCGCAGAGGCGCATCAGTCCGTAGAGGATTTGGCGCAGCGAGTTGTGTACGAGGTGGAACGAGGTGCTGAGCCTTACGGCCTCTGCTGCGTCGGCGCGGCGCAGGCCGATGGTTTCGCGGCGGCGCAGGCTTTTCAGCAAAATCTTTTCCGTTTCGAGGTCGCGCTCTGCCTGCTTGAGCATTTTGCGGCGTTCCTTAAACAGCCCGTCGGTGGCGGTGGTGAGAATGTCGGAATACTTTGCCGTCTTCTCTGCCACGCTTACCGAGAGGTGGCGCAGCAGCATGCCGCCGATGGCTTTCGGGTCGCGGCAGCGGCACATCTGGCGAAACAGCACGTCGTCCTCTTTCTCTTCCTCCGCCTGCTTCTTGGCAAAGCGGCGCTGGCTGTGAATGAGGGCGTAGATGCCTGCGCCGACTATGATGACTATTGCCGGCACGCCGCCGAAGCGCATGGCAAGGGCTACGAAGAAGCACGCCGTGAATGCCACGCCGGCGGTGATGAACCAGCCGCCGATCACCGTAAGCACGCCCGTCACGCGGAACACCGCGCTCTCGCGGCTCCAGGCGCGGTCGGCGAGCGAGGAACCCATTGCCACCATAAAGGTAACGTAGGTGGTGGAGAGCGGGAGTTTCAGCGAGGTGCCGAGGGCGATGAGCAGGGCGGCTACGACGAGGTTTACCGAAGCGCGCACGAGGTCGTATGCCGCGCCGTCGGGCAGGGGCGCATCGGCGGGTGCGAAGCGGCGTTCCACGAAGTTCGCCACGGGGCGCGGCGTGATGCGCTGCACGAATGTGCCTACGTTTGCGCCCATGCGCACCAGGCTGCGGGCAACTCGCGAAGAGCCGAACATCTCGTCGCCCTCATCGCTGCGCGACAGCCCCACCTCGGTCTTCACCACATTGTGCGCCTTCTTCGACCGAGCCAGCGAGAACACCATGATCAGACCGGCGGCGAAGAGGAACACGGGCTGCGTGTGTGCCGAGGCGTTGAGCGAGTCCATCGTAAAGCTCCACGCATCAGTGCTGCCCGAGGCGGCGAAGTCGCGGAACGCCGACAGACCCGCGAGGGGCACGCCGATGAAGTTCACGAGGTCGTTGCCGGCAAATGCCGTGGCTAGGGCGAACGTGCCGGTGAGCACCACGATGCGGAACACGTTTACTTTCAGTGCATGGAGCAGCTGCATCAGCAGCGTGAACACCACGAGGCACGTGCCGAGCACAATAAATATATGTTCATCTAAAAAGCCTTTCACCTCTGCCGTCATAAACGAGAGGTGCTTCAATCCCTTGAAAAGCATGAAGTAGATAATGGCGGTGATGGCCACGCCGCCGAAGATGCCGATTTTCCAGCGCAGCCGCTTGCCGTAGTTGAAGGTGAAGAGCAGGCGCGCCATATATTGCACACACGAGCCTACCACAAAGGCCACCGCCACCGAAAGGAAAATGGCGAGGATCACTTGCAGTGCCTTGTCGGTGTTCATATACGCGCCGAAAGGCAGCGCGGAGCCGCCCGCCATTTTCAGCATACTGAACGCAAAGGTCGCGCCGAGCAACTCAAACACCATTGAAACCGTGGTTGACGTGGGCATACCGAGCGAGTTGAAGATGTCGAGCAGCACCACGTCGGTCACCATTACGGATAGAAACACAAGCATCACCTCGCCGAAGACGAACTGCTCGGGGCGCATGATGCCGTGGCGGGCAATGTCCATCATGCCGTCGCTCATCACCGCGCCGCAGAACACGCCTATGGCCGCCACCGTTACAATCGTGCGAAACCGTGCCACCTTTGAGCCGATGGCGGAGTTGAGGAAGTTAACGGCGTCGTTGCTCACGCCCACCCAAAGGTCGAACGCCGCAAGGATAAAGAGGAATGCTATAATTCCAAAGTACATCCATTCCATAAAATAAAGTATGTGTGTTGATAGTTTTTAACTGCTGCAAAATTATGGAGCGTTTGTTGCCGTGCTGTTACAAAGTCGTTAAGAAAGTGTTAAGGTGGGTGCTATATATTGAAAATGGTACTTGAGTAATATGTTGGTTAACTTATCCGCAAATGATTATTTTGCCCACGATACTTTTTTTGCCCACGAATCACACGAATCTACACGAAGCGTTCCCAATGAATTAGATGGCGACCAGTTCGGTCGCACGAATCACACGAATTCAATGATTGCGCATTGGGTTGAATTAGGCGTCAAGTGCCTTCCAGGCACTACGGAGCGTAGCGATGCCGGGGACGCAGTCCTCGGATAGGCAATATGTGGCCGATGTGTCTGGAAGGCACTACGCCTGGGGAATGGTATACAGGACATGTCCTGTGGCGTACTGCCTTCCAGGCAGTACTTTCACGATTGCATTTACCGAGGACTTCGTCCCCGGCATTCAAAAAGCTACGCTTTTGTAGTGCCTTCCAGGCACTTAACGCCCTACTTCCCAACGCGCAATCATTGAATTAGTGAAAATTCGTGCGACCGAACAGGTCGCCATTATAATGTAGAGCAATGAATTCGTGTAAATTCGTGAGATTTGTGGGGGGAAAAATAACAAGGAAACAGCCAATATTTTTTACTATCCCCTAACAAATTGTCCCGCTCTTGCTGATATTTTTTTCTATCCTATAAGATATTTTTTGTTACAAACTTTGTAACATGTATTACAAACTTTGTAACGCGTATTACAAACTTTGTAACAAGCGTTACAAAGTTTGTAACAAAAAATATCCTATAAGAAAGGAAAAACTATCAAGGAGAATAGAAAAAATTGCTCCGAGGGCCTGACAGACATTACCCGGAAAGGGTTTAGGTGGGTTCTATTAATTCCCACCGTAAACATGATTATAATTTGGGTTTGACGTA
>JBJEAH010000153.1:0-8743 GCA_051868815.1 Alloprevotella sp. | reverse complement strand
TCCGCGATGTGAAGAACTGCATCGACAGCGCGGAGGAGAAAGGCAGGGCGGAAGGCCGTGCGGAGGGAATTGCAATCGGCACTGATCAGGCAAAAATAGAAATAGCGCGCAGAATGCTTGCCAAAGGTTTCAGCGTGCCTGATGTTTGCGTAGCCACCGGGCTTTCATCAGCCGACATCGCAGCTTTACAA
Organism: Alloprevotella sp.; assembly: GCA_051868815.1. Taxonomy (GTDB): domain Bacteria; phylum Bacteroidota; class Bacteroidia; order Bacteroidales; family Bacteroidaceae; genus Alloprevotella. The sequence goes on along the minus strand of JBJEAH010000153.1, from coordinate 8,552 downwards.
TAACAAATATATCTAACCATATATACTTACTTATTAAATAATTATGGCAAACAAAAAGTTTATCACTTGTGATGGTAACCAAGCCGCTGCGCATATCGCGTATATGTTCTCGGAAGTTGCTGCCATCTATCCCATTACGCCCTCTTCGCCTATGGCAGAGCACGTAGACGAATGGTCAGCCCAAGGTCGCAAGAACCTCTTCGGCGACACGGTGAAGGTACAGGAAATGCAGTCGGAAGGCGGTGCCGCCGGTGCCGTTCACGGTTCGCTGCAAGCTGGTGCGCTCACCACCACCTTCACTGCTTCGCAGGGTCTGTTGCTGATGATCCCCAACATGTACAAGATTGCCGGCGAACTGCTGCCCTGCGTGTTCCACGTTTCGGCCCGCACCCTTGCTACGCACTCGCTCTGTATCTTTGGTGACCACGGCGATGTTATGGCTTGCCGCCAGACAGGCTTTGCCATGCTTTGCGAGGGTTCTGTGCAGGAAGTCATGGACCTTTCTGCCGTTGCTCATCTTGCAGCCCTCGAAAGCCGCGTGCCTTTCATTAACTTCTTCGACGGTTTCCGCACTTCTCACGAATATCAGAAGATTGAGGAGATGGATATGGAAGACATCCGTCCGCTCGTTCCGATGGACAAGGTCAGCGAGTTCCGCAACCGCGCCCTCACGCCCGAGCACCCCGAAGCACGAGGCATGGCCGAGAACCCCGAAACGTTCTTTGCACACCGCGAAGTATGCAACGAATACTATGATGCCGTGCCCGCCATCGTTGAGAAATACATGGCAGCTGTGAGCAAGATTACCGGCCGCGAATATAAACTCTTCAGCTATTACGGCGCAGAAGATGCAGAGCGCGTCATTATCTGCATGGGTTCTGTCACCGAGGCTGCCCGCGAGGCCATCGACTACCTCAACGCCAAGGGCGAAAAGGTCGGCATGGTTAGCGTTCACCTCTATCGCCCCTTCTCGCCCAAGCACCTCCTTGCCGCTGTGCCCAAGACGTGCAAGCGCATTGCCGTGCTCGACCGCACGAAAGAACCCGGTGCCAACGGCGAACCGCTTTACCTTGACGTGAAGGACGCTTTCTACAACGAAGAAAACCGTCCCCTCATCGTGGGTGGCCGCTACGGTCTCGGCTCTTGCGACACCACGCCCACAATGATTATCTCTGTCTACGAAAATCTCGCCCTCAACGAACCGAAGGACCACTTCACCGTGGGCATCGTGGACGACGTGACCTTCCGCTCCCTGCCCCTCGAAAAGGAAATGGCACTCGGCGGCGAAGGCATCTTCGAAGCCAAGTTCTACGGCCTCGGTGCCGACGGCACGGTTGGTGCCAATAAGAACTCCGTGAAGATCATCGGCGACAACACCGACAAGTATTGCCAGGCTTATTTCTCCTACGACTCCAAAAAGTCGGGCGGCTTCACCTGCTCGCACCTCCGCTTCGGCGACACGCCCATCCGCTCTACCTATCAGATTAAGACCCCGAACTTCGTGGCCTGCCACGTTCAGGCTTATCTGCACATGTACGACGTGCTCCGCGGCCTGCGCGACGGCGGCACCTTCCTCCTCAACACCATCTGGGAAGGCGAGGAACTGGCCAAGAATCTGCCCAACAACGCCAAGCGCTACTTTGCCGAGCACAACATTACGGTCTACTACATCAACGCCACGAAGATTGCACAGGAAATTGGTCTCGGCAACCGCACGAACACCATTCTCCAGTCAGCCTTCTTCCGCATCACGGAGGTCATTCCCGTGGACCTCGCCGTGGAGCAGATGAAAAAGTTTATCGTCAAGTCGTATGGCAAGAAGGGTGAAGACGTTGTGAACAAGAACTATCAGGCTGTAGACCGCGGCGGCGAGTACAAGCAGCTGGCCATCGACCCCGCTTGGGCTACGCTTCCCGAGGACGAGAAGATTGTCCGCGACGAACCTGCCTTCATCTCCGACCTCGTGCGTCCCATCAACGCGCAGAACGGCGACCTCCTGCCCGTCAGCGCCTACAAGGTGAGCGTCGATGGTACCTGGCAGCAGGGCACTGCCGCCTACGAAAAGCGTGGCGTGGCCGCCTTTGTGCCGACTTGGAACTCTGAAAACTGTATTCAGTGTAACAAGTGTTCCTTCGTATGCCCCCACGCTGCTATCCGCCCGTTTGTCCTCGACGAGGAAGAACTCAAGGGCTTCTCTGCCCCCACGCTCGAAATGAAAGCTCCCGCCACGCTGAAGGGTATGCACTTCCGCATGCAGGTGGACGTTTTGGACTGCCTCGGTTGCGGCAACTGTGCCGATGTCTGCCCGGGTATGCGCGGCAACAAGGCACTCACCATGGTGCCTCTCGAAGGCGAACTGCCCGAGGCCGACAACTGGGATTACTGCGTAAAGCAGGTTGGTACGAAGCAGGATAAGGTGGACGTGAAGCTCAATCCGAAGAACTCGCAGTTTGCCACTCCGCTCTTCGAGTTCAGCGGTGCTTGCTCCGGTTGCGGCGAAACGCCTTACGTGAAGCTCGTCAGCCAGCTCTTCGGCGACCGTCAGATGATTGCCAACGCCACGGGTTGCTCCTCTATCTATTCCGGCTCTATCCCCTCCACGCCTTACACCACCAACGAAAAGGGTCAGGGTCCTGCTTGGGCAAACTCGCTCTTTGAGGACTTCTGCGAATTTGGCATGGGTATGGTGCTTGCCAACAAGAAGATGCGCGCCCGCATCCAGGCTCTGCTCGAAGAGATGATTGCCAGCGACCACGCTCCCGAGGCTTACAAGGAGGCTGCCAAGGAATGGATTGCCGCTCAGAACGATGCCGAGGGCAGCCGTGCGGCAGCCGCCAAACTCGAACCCTTTATCCATGAGAGCGCAGCCAAGGGTTGCCCCGCTTGCAAGCAGCTCGAAGAACTCACGCACTTCCTCACCAAGCGCAGCCAGTGGATCATCGGCGGCGACGGCGCCAGCTACGACATTGGCTACGGCGGTCTTGACCACGTGCTTGCCAGCGGCGAGGACGTAAACATTCTCGTGCTCGACACGGAGGTTTACTCCAACACCGGCGGTCAGGCTTCCAAGGCCACGCCTATCGGTGCTATTGCCCAGTTTGCCGCCAGCGGCAAGCGTGTCACGAAGAAGGACCTCGGTCTCATGCAGGCTACTTACGGCTACGTATATGTGGCACAGGTGGCTATGGGTGCCGACCAGGCTCAATGCCTCAAAGCCATTAAGGAAGCCGAGGCTTACCATGGTCCTTCGCTCATCATCGCCTACGCCCCCTGTATCAACCACGGTTTGAAGATTAAGGGCGGCATGGGTCGCAGTCAGGAAGAGGAACGCCGCGCTGTAGAATGTGGTTACTGGCACCTCTGGCGTTACAATCCCGCTTTGGCCGACGAGGGCAAGAACCCCTTCACCCTCGACTCTAAGGAGCCCGATTGGAGCAAGTTCCAGGACTACCTCGCCGGCGAGGTGCGCTTCCTCTCTTTGAAGAAAGCATTCCCTGCCGAAGCTGACGAGCTCTTCGCTGCCACGGAGGCTGCCGCCAAGAAGCGTTACCAGAGCTATGTGCGCAAGACTCAGGAAGACTGGAGCCTCTAACCTCCGTCTTATCCCATAACCCACTTTACCGGCGGGCGCGGCAATTCAATGCCGCGCCCGCTTTTGTGTAAAATATATTGCAGGTGATTTTGCTCTACTGCATTGATGCGAGGAATAAATGCGGGATATAATGCCTTATTTATTGAAATATGTTTTTATTTTGTAAACTGAAATTTGCAAAATGGGGGGGGGTAAAATATAAAAATACATAACGAAGAAAGATTTGCAAAGAATTGCTAATTATATTAGCGGATAATTTCAGAAATTTGCAGAGCATTTCAATTACTATTAGCACATTTCCTGTCATTTTGACCATTCTTTCGTAGCAATTCCTATCTGTCGCCCTGTTTCGCGCAAGTCAGATTGGAGTTGTATGATATTCTATTCTATTCATTACTTACAATAATATTAAATTAACTATTAGCTTATGAAAAGACTTACTTTTCTCATGGCGCTATTGTTGCTGTCGTTAAATACGATACTTAGCGCCCAAACTTACACCCCATGGTATTCTGGTTCATATACCCGAACTGACAGAAAACTCAATTCGGTGACGCTTACAAGCCCTGCTTATGGTGCCCAGCAGGCTACGGCTGGCAGTACCACGTATACCGATTTGACATCTTCTACTACGTTACGTGCGCAAGTAGGTGAGTCGCTATCTGTTTCGTTCAACTATACTGGTGTTTGGATGAACGGATACGTTTATATAGATACGGCAAGCGACGGATTTACCGCCGGTGTGAACTCTTCTACCCACGCACCTACTGGCGACCTAATGTCATATTCTTTCTATTCAGGCAATGACGCTAGCGACACCAGCGGTTATAATAGTAGCGGAACTAGTATCACAGGAACTAGTCGTTCAACATTGTCCATGCCGACATTTACCTGTCCTTCCACTCCCGGCACATATCGCATGCGTTTCAAGGTTGACTGGAACAGTATCGACCCCGCAGGCGACTCCAATTCGACCAATGGTGATTTCAAGACTAATGGCGGTGCAATTGTTGACGTAATGCTGGAGGTGATTAACTCGGTATCATACGACGTTACTTTCGTATATACGCTGGACGGCACTGAACTTACACGCACTACTAATTCTTTTCCAGAGAATGCCGCGTTCCCCGACTATAATGAGTATGCGTCTATTCCCTCATATGTAGATGTAACTGCGCCGTCGTTGCCCACAACCGTGACAGAAAGCGGCACATATACCATTGCCACAACAACCAAAGAGGATTCTCCCTTTAAGTTCTCCTCTTCGCTGGCAAATGCACAATGGCTGACGATGAAACTGTTGTTTAAGAACGACCAAGCTCAAACTTACGAGAATGGTCGCTGGATTACTGGCAATTCTTCCAATCAGACTTATTTGATCGATAACACCGCCGGCGTGAATGCAAGCAATTACGGGTATTACCTTTGGGCGTTTGTAGGCGATTGGTACAATGGCTATAAGATTTATCCGATGGGAAATACCGATAAAGTGTTGGGCGTGTCAAGCAATACTTGGAGTAATGGTGCTACGAACCAAAGCACGCGTCACGTTACCCTTGATGATCCTTCGGAAGATGCCGGACTCTGCACATGGAAACTTGTTGATTGGGCGGGTACGCCGGCTACGGGTGAAACTACAGAGGGCAGCTTTAGCCTATTGCTCAAAAATAGCACCCACACGAATGTATATTTGGGCGACCATACAGCCGACAACTGGCTTTCTACTTGGTTGAGCGATGCCGGAAACACGGCTAATCATGGTCGCATACAGTTTGCCGACCCCGCTCCCATTTATCAGCCCATAGCACAATCCATTTTGGATAATCAGGGCGTAGGCTATCCTGCTGCCGACTCCGATGTCCGCAATGCTTTGAGCAGCGCCATTTCGGGGGCTTCCTTTAATGAACTTAAATCAAAGGTTGATGCCTTCATGAATGAGAGCGAGCAGATAGAACTGCCTACCGACGGCAAAGCATATCGCATCAAGACAAAATACAGCAACAGCGACGTGCGCTGGCTCAAATTTACGGAGAATGCAGAAGCCACCGACGAGGACCTCCGCCTCACACTCGGCTTGACGAGTACCGAGCCTACGGGCTACGAAGGCACTTTCATCTGCCATAAGGTGAACGACAACGAATACCTTTTCACCACCAACAAGGGCAAGTTCCTCACTTGGTGCGCCGACGGCAAAAACAACGTGACGGGCAAGCTGGGCAGCTTCGCCTCGCAATTTACCAACAACGGCCATAACGCTTCCTTGAAGCTCGCCAACACGGCCATCAAGTCGCAATCGTACGCTGGCGACCTCTTCGGCGCACTCACGCTGCAAGGCTGGAACAGCTCCGACAACGCAGATTTCTACCTCATGGCAGGCACAGACAACTTCCACAACGCTGGCGCAACGGATTTGCTATATAACGAGACCCGCAGCTCTGCCTTCTACTTCGAGGAAACCGAATATCCCAATCTCGTAAACATGACGACGGCAACGGGCATCGACGAAGGCACGAACAAGATTGCCACGTTCAGCGCACCATTCGCATTTATCCTGCCCGAAAATGTGGATGCCTACGTAGTGGACCAAACGCCCTCGGGCACGTCTGCAAAGATGACGCAGCTCGCTACAGCCGGCAGTACCGTAGCCGCCAATACGGGCGTTATCCTCTATGGGGCAACTTCCGAGGCGCAAGTTAGAATGATTCCTGCCACCGAAACGGGCGCAACGCCTGCAACCACTTTGCTCGGCAACAGCGCAGGCGGCACGAAGCAAATCGTAGACGTAGCGGGTGAGACCAACTATATCCTTGCCAGCAAGGGTGGCAACATCGTGTTCTCAAAGGCCTTGGCTAACGGCGAGAACAAGAACATCTCTATGAACAAGGCTTATCTGAGCATTCCCGCCGGCTCTGGTGTCAATCAGTTTGCGCTTAGCTTCGGCGAAGACGGCCCGACCACGGGTATCGGCAGCATCGAGGCAGGCCAGGCAGGCAGCACAGCCGCTCCCGTTTACGACCTCAGCGGCCGCCGCATCAGCCAGCCCGCTACGCGCGGCATCTATATCCGTGGCGGCAAGAAATTCATGGTTAAATAATTAAACAAGAAAAACTACGATGAAAAAGCAATATATTTCCCCCTCCTGCCTCGTTACAGAAATCTATGTGGAGGCTGTATTGGCCGGTTCAATCAACCTAGATGACGTAGGTACAGAACTCGGCGGCGAGCTGACCAATAAAAAAGAAACCGGCTTCGGCAGCAGCCCATGGGACAACATGGGCGAAACCGGAAACTTCTAACATTCCCAAGGCTATATAGTTATTACAATATATAGTATATAGCATACCTTATAGTAATGATTTGGGCGTAGCGTGTTCGTGAGAATGCGCTACGTTTTTTCTATAACTTGAAGCACTGAACGCCCTGCAATTTGCAAGTATCACGTAATAAAATTATCTTTGCAATAGATAGACTTTAATCCCTTAAAACATCATGAAAAACTATCTACGCACCTCGCTATGCTGCTTGCTGCTGGTCCTCGCCGCCACGCTGCGGGCACAGACGCCGGCGGGGTTGAGCGTGACCTTCAACCGCACTGGCGCAAACGGCGCATCTGTTGCCGTAAGCGTGAGCGACCTTGCAGGGCACGCCGTCAGCGGAGCCACGGGCACCCTCGCCCTCTCCCACGACATGAAGACCTCGGGCACCAACATTACCTCGGGCATTCTCTGCCCCAACGCCAACGGCAGCACCTCGCCGACCATCGTGTTCACCCTCTCGCTTAGCGGACTGCCCGCCGACTTTGCCTTCGACGGCATCGGGCTGGATATCCACGCCCTCAACGGTAGCGGCGCTTACCAGTTCAACAACGACAGCAAAGCCCGCAAGTTCAACGTCAGCGAACAGGTAGACACCGACGGCACGCCCGCCGCCTTCGCCACGCTCTCCGACATCGACATCGCCGCCGGCGTTGGTTCGGAAGGCAATGTACACCAAGTCTGGACCACCTCGGGCACGATGGCCACCACCGCCGCAGGCACGCTGACGCTCACGCTCACCGTGACCGCAGGCACGACGAACGTAGGTTGCTTCTTCGGCCTGTCGGAAATCAGGTTTACCAACTCCGAAGCTCCCGAGCCCACGCCCGACCCCGAGCCGGAGCCCGACCCGAACGGACGCATCGTAAACCTTAAATGGAAAAACACCACGGAACTTTACATAACGGAAGAAGCCGACGGCTCGCTCGTGGCGGCAGATTACGACACCTCGCGCCGCATGTTCTGGCAGCTCGTTCCCACTGACGCAGAGAACGTGTACTATGTGCGCAACACCGTCACAGGACGCTATATCCAAAGCTGCAACCTCACGCCTTCCTCGGCCTCTAAATTGAAGACCGTGGACACGCCCGTGCCTTACTACATGGGGCGCACGGCATCGACGGCCGCCGAAATCACGGGCTGCTATTATTTCAGTTCCACCGACTGCACCAATTACAGCAACGAGGCAGCCTCGCCCCGCGCCTTGAACAAAGACGGTGCGTCGCAGAGCATCATTACGTGGCAGGCAGGGCCTAACAATGGCACGTACCGCGTGGGCTCGTATTGGAAAGTCATCGACACGGAGAACCTCTACGAAGCCCGCCCCTTCACTCCCGTGAGCGAAAAGGGCAACGGCACTTATCTCTATAATATGGTCAGCACCACCACAGGCAAAGGCCTGCAAATGAACGCCGAGGGCACGCCCGAATGGCAACCGCTCGACGAGGGCGACGCACAGACGTGGTACTTCGTGGGCGAGAGCAACCGCGCCGGCGGTTATGAAATCGTATGCCGCAGCGGCGACCGCACGCTCACCTCGGGCGAAACTGCCAAATGGTGCGTCTATCCCGCCTCGACCGGCGACGATGCCTATTTCTTCCGCCCCTACGGCGCAGACATCGCGCAGACCTGCGCCCTGACGGTGG
>JBJEAH010000152.1:0-8753 GCA_051868815.1 Alloprevotella sp. | reverse complement strand
CGGGGACACAAGGATTTTCAGTCCTTTGCTCTACCAACTGAGCTATGGCACCGTGCTGTTTTGCGATGCAAAAGTAGAGATAATTTTCTTTGCGGCAAAGGGGAAAGGGCATTTTTTTACGTGAAAGTTGAAAAAAGAGGGGAAAATGCTGCTTGTTTCGTAAAAAAAGAGGCAACTTTGCGCTTGTGTGGCGACTTTTTGAAGCGCACACAATGCTTGCACATACCTTTTATATCTCTATATCGACTACTCATTTATTAAAAAACGCGCGTTTACTATATATCGATGAAAAGCTTTAATTCTCGTTTCAACCTTTCGGATTTGGCGGCGCGGCAGACGGGCAGCCTGATTGATTGCGGTCTGTCGGAGGACGTGCTTGTTGTGGACCAACTGAACGCGGGGCTGTTTTCGGAGCAAACCTTGCAGCTGGGTTTTATCGTTTACGTGTTTTGCAGTAAAGGCTGCGCCGATTTCACGCTCAATGCCAAGGCCTGCGAATTGCGACCGGGCGACCTGTTAATCAGTTTCGGCAACCAAAGGTTTAAGGATTGCCGCGCCTCGGAGGATTTCGAGGGGAAGATGATGCTCATTTCGCAGCAGTTTTCAAAGGATAGCATCGTGGGGCTGAAACATCTTTGGCCCTATCTGCTTTTCCTCATGGAGCACCCCGTGATGCACCTTGACGAGGCGGAGCAGAAATGGCTCTTCGACTGCTACGGCATTCTGATTAAACGCTTGTCGAACAGCCGCGGGCACCGATTCCTGCGCGACTTTATCCTCTCGCTCAACAGGGCTTTCTATTTCGATATCTGCAACCTGCTCGGCTCGCGCCTGCCAGACGTTTCAAAAGAGGGCAAAAACCGCTCTTACATTCTCTTCGACCGCTTCATGCACTTGCTTTCGGAGAATTTCCGCCGCGAGCGCAACGTGGCTTGGTACAGCCAGCAGCTCGGCATCACGCCCAAGCACCTCTCCGAGGTAGTGAAGAACGTGAGCGGCCGCACCGCCAGCTATTGGATTACGAGTTTCGTGCTGATGGAAATAAAGTCGCTCCTGCGCAACACGTCGTACTCTGTAAAGGAGATTGCCGACAACATGAACTTTTCCAGCCAAAGTTTCCTGGGAAAGTATTTCAAGAATGCCACCGGCATTTCGCCATCGGAGTTTAGGCAGGGTAATGAATAGTAAACACACATCTATATATTATGTATTTATACCGTATCGTTTCTTTTGCTTTGCTGCTGATTTCCTTGGCGGCATGCCATAGAGGGCACGATTCTTCCGAGGATCGTGCCCTTACCGATAGTTTGCTGCACCAGACGGCAGACATTCTTTTCACTGACCCGCGCAAGGCCGACTCTTTGTATGCTGACATGCAGCGGCAGGTGACGGACAGTTCCGCTTATTATCGCCTCGCGCTCTACCGCGCCACTGCGGCGCAGCGCCTTGGCGACACTCTGGCGTTAGATGAAGCGGGCGACCGGGTGCTGCGCTGGGCGGCGGCGAACGATTCTGACCTTGCCGGGCAGGTGTGGAACCACCGCGCCGTGGGCGAGGTGCTTTACGGCCGTCCCGATTCGGCTTACGCGTGCCTCGTCAAGGCTTTCGGCTATATGGACGGCAGCCGCAAGACCAAGAGCCTGCTGCCCGTCTGCATCAACCTTGCCGACATGGCGCAGAAGAGGGGCGATATTCCTAAGTCGGCCTATTATTATCATTACACGCTGCTCCTTGCCGATTCGCTCAACGTGTGCAATGTCCGAGGCGCTGTGTATGCCGGCTTGGCGCAGACTTACCTCGAATTGGGCAACTTCCGCGAAGTGAACCGCTTCCTCGACCTTGCGGAGCAATACATCAACAAAGAGCCGATTCAGACGCGCCTGTTCTACTACATGACGCGCGGCAGTTGCATGTACTACGAACACAAGTACGAGGAGGCGCACCGCAGTTTCGATGTTTCTTACAACCTCGCCTCTGGTTTTAAGGACGACTTGCTGCTGCTCCAAGTGGAGGCCAATCTTACGGAGGTGTGTCTGGCGGAAAATCGCCTTGCCGAGGCACGCACTTATGCCGACCGCGCTCTGGGGCGGTTGAAAAAGATGGCTTTTGTCGACCCTGGCATTCGCTTTTACGTGGAGAGCCTTGACGAGGATTTGAAAATGGCAGAGCACCCCGAATTGGTAGGAACTCCTGCCACCACACCGGCAAAAGAAGCCGAGGAGTTCTGTCCGCCGCGCTATATCTCGCTCCACTATCGCCGTCTCGCCGATCATTTTGCTAACCATAAGCATTGGGAGAAGGCTTATCGCTACGGCCGCCTTTCGGAAAACTATGCCGACTCCGTGCGCAACCGCCAGATGGTGAGCAGCGTGATTGAAATGGAGCAGCGCTACGAGCGCGACACCACCTATCTCAGCCAGCGTTACCTCATTGCCGACTATCAGAAGAAGGCCACGCTGCAGCGTTTTGCCATTGTCGTGGGGCTGCTATCGGTTGCCATTATCGCGCTGGTCTTTCTCTTTGCATTCCTTTGGTGGAAGCGGCGTGCGGAGACCCGATTCAAGCAGCAGCGCGAGATGGTGGCGCATCTGCGCATGGGCATCGTGCGCAACCGCCTTTCGCCGCACTATATTTCCAACGTGCTCGGCACGCTCGTACCTAAAATCCGCCAGTACCCCGAGTTGGCAGAGACTACGGATTTGCTCATCGACGTGCTGCGCGGCAACCTCATGGCCTCGGCGCAGGAGTGCGTTGCGCTGGAAGACGAGATTGCGCTTGTGCAGGACTATGTGCAGTTGCACGAATATACCCATGACCCTTCGCCCACGGTGGTGTGGAAGATTGACGATAGCATCGACCGCTCGCGCCCCGTGCCCTCCATGTGCCTTGAAATTCCCGTTGAGAACGCTTTGAAGCACGCTTTCCCGCAGCCCTCTGCCGGCGATGCCATAGAAATTTCTATCGGCGAGGAAGACGGCGCGCTGGCGATTAGCGTGTCGGACAACGGCTGCGGCTGCGGTGCAACGGGCGTGAAGCGAACGGGGCGCGACACGGGCTCGGGCCTACGCATGCTCGGCGCAATCATTGCCTTGATGAACGAGAAGAACCGCCAGCCCGCAACATTCGAACTCATCAATGCAGCCGGCGGGCAGTCGGGCACAACGGTGCGCTTCCGTTTCCCCAAAGGCTATTCCCTCGAAACCCAATTACCCCCCCGTTTTAAATGGGTAGGGGCGTTGCGCCGAATGGGATAATGGTAGGGGCGGGCTGTAAGCCCAATTGCTGCCCATAGCCCCGGGCAACGCCCGGGGAAACGTATGCCGCGAGCAATACATTCGGCATTTTTGCGCTGGCGCAAAAATGCCACGCGCTCCAAGCGCGTAACCCTTACACGCAATGCCACGGGGCGATGCCCCTCATAAAGAAGGTTGCTCTTACAGAGCGCAACACTTTAATCAATGAAACCGCCGCCCCCCGGGCGTTGCCCGGGGCTATGGGCAACATTTGGGCTTACAGCCCGCCCCAATTATAGACCCATTCGGCACACACGGCGGGCGTTTTACAAAACGCCTCTACTCGTCACAAAAAACCTCGGGTTGCGCGGCGCATTGCCGGTGCAACCCGAGGTCGTTTTTATCGGTATGGTGTTAGCCGCTTAGCGGATCACCTTCTTGCCGTTGATGATGTTGAAGCCCTTGACGGGGGCAGCGAGGCGGCGGCCGTCGATGCTGTAAATCACGTCGGCGTTCGTGTTGGCAGGAGCAGCTTCAAGGCTATTGATGCCTGTGAGCGTGCCTTCGCCGTCCCAGCTGTAGTCCGTTACGTTCTTCACGCCGGGAACGCTGAAATACTTCGTAAGCGTGCCATACACCCAAACCGTCTTGCCGAGGTTCGTGGCGTTGTCCAAGAGGTTGAGGTCGGTGCGTACCTGCGAGCCGCTTTGCAGTGCAACGGGAACGTTGGCCTCGCCTGCGGAGATAGCGAGGTTGCTGGCAACTGCACCTTCCGTGCCTGCAAAGTACTTGTTGTTGTTATAATAACCAGAGATTTCGCCTTTCACCCAAGCCTTGCCTTCAACCTTATCGCAGAAATACTGCACGTCGGCAGGCGTGTAAGGCTTGGCGAGCGTGCCTTCGCCCTCAATGAAGAAGAGGTCGAACGAAGCCTTGCTGGCGAAGTACTCTTCCGTTTCGGGCGTTTCGGCAGTGATGACAGTGTGACCGTAGCCAACGAACGTGATGTCGCCTTCGGCATCGATAGTGGCAACCGTTTCGTCGCTCGAAGAATAGGTGATGGCAGTGCCTTCGTAGTTGGTACTCAAGGTGTACTCAAAGTCCTCTTCGTTGGGCATCACGACAACCGTGTCGGCAGCCCATGCCGTTTCGGGATCTACGAGGTTGGTGATCATCTGGATGTCGCTTGCGCTAAGGGCGTAGAGCTGGATGCTTTCCTTGTAGATAGTGGCAATGGCCGTGACGTTGTACTGCTTCGTGGTGTCGAAGATGAAGTCGGCAAGCACGCCGAAGTTGTCGCGCAACGTGATAGACTCCTCGCCGTCGGTAAGAGAGATGTTCTTGCTGGCGAGCGCGTCGCTTTCAAAGGTCATTTCGGAGAGCGATACGAGCACGTTCTCATATTTCTTCTGATTGGCAACCAAGTCGTTAATCGTTGTTGCCACGGGCGTTACCTCGTTGCCCTCGCTCGTTACGCTTACACCCGTAAGGTCAAGGTCTTTCAGCTCGGTGAGGTTGTTGTAAGAAACGAGATTTGCAGCAATCGTACCGCTGATCTTGTCGCCTGCTTTGTAGGGAGAAGCCGTGCCATAGAGCAGCGTGCCGTCGGTACCGTCGGATACATAGGTGCTTGTGCCGGCGGTGCCCGTTACGAGGAGGTTGGTGAAGGTGAACTTCACGGCCGTAGCCGATGCCGTGGCATTTTCTTTCAGCTGTGCAATCGTGGTGTATTCGGGAATAACCACTTCCGACTCGGCCGTCACTTCGCCCTTGCCTTTCAGCTCGAAGTTCTTCACTTCCCACGTGCCTGCCAGCTCGGCTGTGCTGGTGTAAACGAAGGCTATCTGCATCTTCTTGCCCACGTAAGCGGAGAGGTCTGCGGTGATGCCGTCGGTAAAGTTCCAATTCGTACCGCTGGCGCGTGCTGAGAGGGTGAGGTCGGTCCAAGTGTCCGTGCCCACCTCCTTGACTTTCACGGAAGTATAAGCAGATACGTTTTCAGCTGAATTAAATTTGTTAGCGGCCTCGCTGAAGGAGAGCATCAGAGCCGTGGCTTTGGTGCAGTCGAATTTGGGCGAAACGAGCCAGCTTTCAGAAGCATGGGTTGCGCCGCTAATGTAGGCAGAAGCCTTCATGCCGTAGCCTGAAGCAAAGGCCCAAACGTAAGTTGCGCCTTCGGGCAGCACCTTATTGTCAATGGTAAATGCGCCCTGGTTGGTGCCGAACGTTTCGGAGTAAAGCGTGACGTTTTCATCGGGATCGGGCGTTTCGCCGCCACCACCTTCGCCGCCTTCGCCTGCTGTGTAGATCACGAGCTTGTCGATGCAAAACTGACCGGCCTTGGTACTTTCAGTTCCGTAAGTAGCAACGTCACCGACGGTAAACGTAATTTTTTTTGCATCGCCCTCCCACGTCGTTGTGTAAGTAGCTTTGTCTGGGGTCGCTGTACCAGTATCGGGTGTTACATCTGTCCAGCGCTTTTTCCCGTTAGTGGAAATGTAGAATACAATTTTTGTAATGTTGTTTGCACTGCTTTCCACTTTAATTGTGTTCTTTGCGTAAGCACGGAAGTCAAGGGCTGTTGCATTTACCGTGGGGTTGGTTACGCCGGTTTCCTTGCTTGCGCTAATGGTGTAGTCGCCGGAGGTGAAACTGATAGACGTCGCTTTGTCTTCAACGCCAACCCAGTCACTTGCTGCCGACCACGTAATCTCCGTTTGCGCCATCAGTGCGAGGCAGCAGGCGAAGAAAGAGAGGAAAGAAAGTAAAAGTTTCTTCATAACTGTTTTGAATTTATAGGTTAGTAGATAAATAATGAATTTTCTTACTGCAAAATTAGGCATTAATCTGCATCGGGCGCAAAGAAATGCGTGTTAAGTTTGTGCTAAACTATCATTTTGTTATGCCCAAGACGTAAAAACGGAAAGAGGCTCCGCGTTTTGGAACGCAGAACCTCTTTCTCCTAAGATGTTGTTCCACTCCGACTCGAACGGGGACTGAGAGAACCAAAAACTCTAGTGCTAACCATTACACCATGGAACAAACAAATAGTCATTCTCCTCGAGAAGACGATGCAAAATTACAAAGTTATTTTGAATTTCCAAGGTTTCGGGGCAAATTATTACGTAAGCCCCGCCAAATTTTCTCCTTAAAATTTTTTCTTTTCTGCGCAGACATTTTTTATTTGCACGGAGGCGTTTTTCATTATCTGCGCAGAAAAAGTTTGTTACAAAGTTTGTAACATGTATTACAAAGTTTGTAATATGTGTTACAAAGTTTCTAATATGTATTACAAAGTTTGTAACAAAAACTTTCTTATAGGATAGGAAAAAACATCAGGGAGAAAGAAAAAAATATCAAGGAGAAAGCAAAAAATGTCTGCTTGGTCGGAAGGATTATCTGCGCAGAGCGTCGCGTAGAATGGCGGTTGCGCCGCAGTAGGGGCGTTTTGCAAAACGCCCGCCCCGAACGAGTTCGGTTCTGCGCTCGTTTGCACGGCATTTTCCGGGCGTTTTGCAAAACGCCCCTACTCGTGAGGCAACCGGCACACACAATTATTATATTATTATATATACGCGCGCGCGGCAACCGCCGGGGTGGCGATTGCCGCGAACAGACATGGACATAACAATCTAAAAATATACTTACTTCATTTTTCTTCTCCTTATTTTTGAATCACGGTGCAAAGGTACGGAGTTGACGCCGCCGCCGCAATACCCATTTTTTGGTATTTTGAAGAGGCGGGGAAAGAGAATGGTTCCCCGTTTTCTTTCAAAATATCATCAAACTTGCCGCAAGGCATTGCACTTTGATATATAATTGCTATATTTGCGCTCAAAATGGCATAAAAATAGATAGTTTTATGGATTTGTTAGTCAAAAAACCGATGGGGCAGCTGCTTTCAGAGGCCGCCGGGGGCGGCAAGGAAAGTATGCGCCGTGTGCTCGGTCCGGGCGCACTCATTGCGCTCGGCGTGGGAGTAATCGTTGGCGCGGGGCTGTTTTCCGTGACCGGCGTTGTGGCAGGCGAGCACACCGGGCCTGCCATTTGCCTGTCCTTCCTGCTGGCCGCCGTGGCCTGCGCCTTCGCCGGCCTGTGCTATGCCGAGTTTGCCTCCATGCTGCCCGTGGCGGGCAGTGCCTACACGTATTCGTATGTAACGATGGGCGAGCTCGTGGCGTGGATTATCGGTTGGGACTTGGTGCTCGAATATGCCGTGGCAGGGGTTACGGTGAGCATCTCCTGGAGCCGCTATTTCTGCATGATGATGAACGACATCGGGCTGCCGCTCTCCGACGCGCTCACGGCGTGTCCCGCCGAGGGCGGCATCATCAACGTGCCCGCCATAGCCATCGTGGTGCTGCTTTCGCTCATTCTGGCCGGCGGCACGCAGGGCAGCTCGCGCTTCAACGACTTCATCGTGCTGCTGAAGGTGCTCGTGGTGCTCGTGTTCATCGGAATCGGCTTCTTCTATATCAAGGCAGAAAACCTCACGCCGTTCATTCCCGAAAACACAGGCGCGTTCGGCGACTTCGGCTGGAGCGGCGTGCTGCGCGGTGCGGCCATCGTGTTTTTCGCCTACATCGGCTTCGACGCGGTGAGCACGGCGGCGCAGGAAACCGTCAACCCCGGCCGCAACATGCCCATCGGCATACTCGGTTCGCTGCTCGTGTGCACCGTGCTCTACATACTCTTCTCGCTCGTGATGGTCGGCGTGGTGGACTACCACCAGTATGCCGGCATGGAAAGCATCGCACCGGCGGCCACCGCCGTGCAGCACATGGGCACGCCCGGTCCCGACGGCACGATTGTGCCCGACTACCCCTGGCTCAACCGGGGCATCGTGATTGCCATCCTGCTGGGCTATGCGAGCGTAATCATGGTGATGCTCATGGGGCAGAGCCGCGTGTTCTACAGCATGAGCCGCGACGGCCTGCTGCCGCCCGTGTTCAGCCACATCAATAAGCGCTTCCACACGCCGGCACGCAGCAACATGCTCTTCATGGTGCTCGTGAGCGTGCTAGCCGGCTTCGTGCCGGCACGCGTGGCGGGCGAGATGACCAGCATCGGCACGCTCTTCGCCTTCACCCTCGTCTGCGCCGGCGTCATTGTGGTGCGCCGCACGATGCCCGAGGCCACGCGTGCCTTCCGCACGCCGTTTGTGCCCCTCATCCCCGTGCTCGGCATACTGTGCTGCGTGGGCATGATGCTCTTCCTGCCTGCCGACACCTGGATGCGCCTCGTTATCTGGATGCTCATCGGCCTGGATGTCTATGCCGCCTACGGCGTGCGCCACAGCGTGCTCGGCGGCGGCAGCGTGCGCCGCCACGGGCAGAGCGTGCTGAGCGTCATCGGCACCATCCTCTCTTTCCTCTGTATCCTCGTGGCCTTCTGGCACCAGCAGACCTTGGGCTGGAGCGAAGACCGCACCCTGCTCTACGTGGGCTGCTTCTTCGGCGTGGCGCATATCGTGTATTTCAGCGTGCGCTTCTCGATAAAGCGGAAGTAGGGGAGAAGGGG
>JBJEAH010000151.1:0-8806 GCA_051868815.1 Alloprevotella sp. | reverse complement strand
CCAGCAACCAGTAGGTAAGGAGCACAATGACCATAAGGATGATAAGGCCGATGAAAATGCCGTTTACCACACGGCTGGCCTGACGCGCCTGCTTGGCATCGCGTATTTTCTTCTTCATTTCTCTTTTCTGATTCATAGTATTTTAAGGGAGTTTTTGAGGTTTGTTGAATTAGCAGTAGAATTTGACAAAAACCATAAAAGCCGCTTGCCAGTAGGGGCGTTTTGCAAAACGCCCCTACTTTCCCCGCACTTGGATTTTATTAGGGCAACGCCTTTCACTGCTGCGCCTCGGCTTCGGAGAACTCCATGAGATAGGCTTTGATGAAGCCGTCGAGCTTTCCGTCCATCACGCCGTTCACGTCGCTTGTCTGGAAATTGGTGCGGTGGTCCTTGACGCGACGGTCGTCGAACACATAGCTGCGGATTTGGCTGCCCCACTCGATTTTCTTCTTTCCCGCCTCAATCTTAGCCTGTTCGGCCTTGCGCTTCTGCAAGGCGCGGTCGTAGAGTTGGGAACGGAGGAGGCGCATGGCATTCTCACGGTTTTCGAGCTGCTTGCGGCTTTCGGTGTTCTCGATGAGGATTTCCTCTTCCTCGCCCGTATCGGGGTCGACATACTGATAGCGCAGGCGCACGCCGGTTTCCACCTTATTGACGTTCTGGCCGCCCGCACCGCCGGAGCGGAAGAGGTCCCAGCTGATTTTGGAAGGGTCTACGTAGACCTCGATCGTGTCGTCCACAAGCGGGGTGACGAATACGGAGGCAAAGGAAGTCATGCGCTTGCCCTGGGCATTATAGGGCGAAACGCGCACGAGGCGGTGCACGCCGTTCTCGCATTTGAGGTAGCCGAAGGCATAATCGCCTTCAATCTCCATCGTCACGGTCTTGATGCCGGCCTCATCGCCGTCCTGCAAATGGGAGATGGTGGTTTTGTAGCCGTGGGCCTCGGCATAGCGCAGATACATGCGCATGAGCATGGACGCCCAGTCCTGGCTCTCCGTGCCGCCCGCGCCGGAGTTGATTTTCAGCACGCACGACATGGCATCGCCTTCCTGGCGCAGCATGTTCTTAAGTTCGAGATTTTCAATGGCGTCGGTCGCCTTGGCGTAAGCCTCGTCCACTTCTTCCTCCGTCACCATGCCGTCTTTGCAGAAATCGAAGGCAAGCTCCAGTTCGTCGGTCAGGAGTTTTACCTCTTTATATCCTACAATCCACTTCTCGATGCCCTTCACCTTTTTCATTTGCTCTTCCGCGCGCTTGGCATCGTCCCAAAAGCCGGGATCTTGCGTGCGCAGCTGCTCTTCTTCGAGCTGCATGGTTTTTGCGTCAATATCGAGGTAGCGGTGGAGTGCTTCCACGCGGTCTTTGGCATCTTTAAGCTGGTCGGATGTTATCATGTGAGGTAAAATTCCATTTATAATAGGCGCAAATTTACAAAAATTTGCGGAAAACGCGTTTTATCTGCCGTGCAAATCAGGCTTGATGCTCCTTTTCCGCGTCGGCATACATCTTTTCTATCTTGTCGGCATAGTGTGCATACACCACGCGGCGCTTCACTTTGAGCGTGTTGGTCAGTTCGTCGTTTTCCATAGTGAAGGGAGCCGGCAGGAGGATGAAACGCTTCACCTGCTCGTAGTGCGCGAGGTCTTGCTGGAGCATCTCGATGCGCTTCCACATCATTTTGTTGACGAGCGGGTGACTGCAAAGTTCCTCGCGACTGTTGCAGGCAATCTGGTGCTCGGCGGCAAACTGCGTGAGCAGCTTATAGTCGGGCACGATGAGGGCGGAGACGAATTTGTGTTCGTTGGCCACAATCACGGCCTGCTCAATGTAGCGGTCTATCACGAGTTTCGACTCTATCATCTGCGGAGCGATATATTTTCCGTTGGAGGTTTTGAACAGGTCCTTGATGCGCTCGGTGAGGAACAGCTCGCCGTTTTTCATATACCCCGCATCGCCCGTGTGGAACCAGCCTTCTTCGTCGATGGCGGCCTTCGTGGCACTTTCTTTCTTATAGTACCCGGGGGTTATGGTCTTGCCACGCAGGAGGATTTCGTTGTCTTTGCCGAACTTGATTTCGATGCCGTCAATGAGCCGCCCCACGGAACCCATTGTAACGCCCTGTTCGGGAATGTCGCACGACACGGTGGCGGTGGACTCCGTCAGCCCGTAGCCTACAATCATATTGAGGCCTGCGGCATGGACGAAGCGTTCCACCTCGGGCGACACTGCCGCGCCGGCGGTCGGGAAGAAGTTGGCACGCTCCAGCCCGAGGGTTTTGCGCAGGAGTTTCACGATGGTCTTGTCGTAGGCCTTGCGCTTGAGGGTCAGCCCCAGCGGAGCGGGCTTGCCTTTCGACTCGTACTGCTCCCAATATCTGCCGCCCACCTCGAGGGCTTCGCGAATGAGCTTGCGCTCGACGAACGACCCGTGCTCCATCTTGTCGAGCACGGCCTGATAGACCTTTTCCCAGAAGCGCGGCACCGACGACATACACGTTGGGTGTACCTCCTGCAACGACTGCAGCACGTCGGCGGGACGCAGGTTGATGGCCAGCTGTACGCCCTCGGTGAGGCCGAGGTACGACCACGCGCGCTCAAACACGTGGGTGAAGGGCAGGAAGTTCAGGAAGATGTCTTTCTCGCTCAAATGCAGCACGCGGTCGTTCACGCGGAAGCCCTCGTGGTACATGCCGTAGGTGAGCTGCACGCCCTTGCTGTTGCCCGTAGTGCCGCTGGTGTAGAGGATATTGGCGAGGTCGTCGAAACTGGCCGCGTCGAGCCGCGCCGCAAGTTCATCGTCGTAGGAGGTGTCTTCGCCGCTTTTGAGAAATTCGTCGAAATAGATGGAGAGGTGGTCCTTATCGTTTTTCTTAACCTTCTTGTCGAAGATGATGATCTTCTCCAACGTATTGGCAAGGCTGATGACGCTGAACGCCGTGTCGTATTGCTGCTGCTCGCCCACGAAGAGGAAGCGCACTTCCGCGTCGTTGAGCATATACGTGACCTGCGCCCCGCTGCTTGTGGCGTAGAAGGGAATGGTTACCACGCGTATGCCGTACGCGCCAAAGTCTACGTAGAGGCTTTCGGGCTTGTTCTGCGAGAACACCGCGATGTTCTCCTGCACGCCCACGCCGAGTTTGAGCAGGGCACGCGACACTTGCCTGACGCGCATGGCAAACCTGTTCCACGAAATGGGCATCCACTTGTTCAGGTCGTAATCTCTAAAACTAAGTGCTGTGCGCTCGCCGTACTTGCGTGCTTGCTCGGCAATGAGGCGCGAGAGGTGACAATTGTTCAACATAATATTTTATGAACTATATTGGTTTGTATTTGGCAAAGTTATCGGTTTAATTTGAATTTTCTACGGGGAAACGCACATTATTTGAGGATTTGGGCAAAAAACATAGGCATTTGCACAAAAAAGCACGCAGGCCTTGGCATTGCTTGCCATTCGCCTGCGTGCTGTGGGTTATGTTGTCCTTTTTATCGTGCGGCATATATATTAAAATATATACGCGCGAGGATATGCTTTATTTAACCACGATATTTTTGGCCGTCATCTTGTCTTTGAGAATGCGCCAGCGGGGTTCGAGCTTCACTTTCGAGAGATAGAGGCTGCGCTGCTCGAGGGCTACGCGCTTGCGCTCTGCTTCCAGTTTCGCGCCGCCGTTTTCGGTCCATTCGGCCATCGTGAAGTATTTACCCGAAACGGGGTCGAGATATTTTTGTTCGGGCATCAGGCTCTCTTGCGCCTGCTTGTTGTCGAACGATGCCACGGAAAGGCCGTCGGAAACGTGGCCCATGCGCACTACCTCAACGGGCACCACTCCGGCACTCACCATATCGATCTTGCGAGCGGCCGCCATAGAGAGATCCACGATGCCACCACGGCGGAACGGGCCGCGGTCGGTGACTTTCACGATGACCTCCTTGCCGTTCTTCTTGTTGCGCACTTTGAGCAGTGTGCCGAAAGGCAGCGTGCGGTGGGCGCAGGTGAGGCTGTCCTTATGGTAGCGCGAACCGTCGCTCGTGAAGCGTCCGTGGAATTTGTTGCCATAATAGGTTGCGTCGCCGTGCAGACTCTGTGCACCGGCGGCAAATACTGTAAAAAATGCGATTACTGCTGTAAGGATAAAAATCGTCTTTAACTTCATCATTAAAAATTTTCCACGAGGCATCGCCTTTGTCTTCAAGTTTGCTGCCCTATACAATAATATATATTAGGGCGGTGATGAGAAAAAGGACAACCGACATTGCAGCGAAAAGGCTGCCAGCGACGTTGTGTCTTCCGCGTTAAGAGAAATGCCTAAGGGCGGCGGAAGAACCTCCTCGTGAGGTTTGCGGCTGCAAAGTTACGAATTTTCAAGCGATTACGAAAACTCCTACGCAGCAAAGCCCCTATTTTTAACACTTACAGCGCCGCCCGCCTAGCCTCTGAGCGACGGTCGGCGAGCAAAGTTTTCCACAGTAGTTTTCCATTGCCGCCTTCTCTGCACAACCTGCCCACTCTCCTTTTATGCAAAGGGGTTGCCGTCCCGCCGAGCTTCGGTTCGGCAACAGTTTTCCACACTAATCTTGGCAGCAAGCGGCAGCAGAGAAATCGCACCTATCACGAAATCAAAAGTTTAACATTTCAGAGCGGGCGATTTTTGCCGTTTCGGCGGCTATCGCACTTTTAAGAACGTTTGTGCAAGGCGAGAGCAGAAGCCAAGTTTACTTGGATTATGCCGAGCCGCCGCCAAAGGTGCATTTATATGAAATTATTATTTCCGCAAATTGCTTATTTATTTGCCCACGAATTTCACGAGTTTACACGAATTAGCATGTCCTGCGTGTGTTAAAGGCGACCTGTTCGGTCGCACGAATATCACAAATTCACTGATTTCATTCGTGAGATTAGTGCGACCTGACAGGTCGCCATTTTATTTATTGCGGATGTTCGTGTAAATTCGTGCAATTCGTGGGCAATAAAAACAACTCGTGGACGAAAGCTGATTTTTATTCTTTCAGTGGCAACCGCTGGCACCCGTATGGTGTTTTTTGAAGCGCAATTAAGCCCTGTAACCTAAGAAAATAGTAATTTTGCGGAAAATTGCGACGTATGAACGGTAAAACGCTTTACATATTCCTCCTGATGCTGTGCCTCGCCACTGGCGTACGGGCGGCGACTGACGACGAACTGCCCTCGGCTGAGCCCACCATGACCGTGACGAACAATAAGGGGGAAACTTCCGAAGAAACGAGTTTCAACGGCGACGCGCCTATGACGGCAACATTCCGCGCCAACCCGAAAGACCTCGGCGCATATACCCCACGCTACGAGTGGCGGTTTGTCCGCGCCGGAGAAAGCGCACCCTTCCTGACGCGTTACGAGGAAACCACCTCTTACACGTTTGCCGAAAGCGGCACGTTCACCGTAACACTGCTGGTGAGTTTCGTAAACGGCGACGACGTGATTGAATACGACCAAAGCGACGGCGGCGAGCCGTTCAACATCACCATCAGCGAGTCGCTGCTGGAATTTCCCAACGCCTTCACGCCCAACGGCGACGGCATCAACGACGTGTTCAAGGCCAAAGAGGGCTACCGCAGCATTGTATCGTTCAAGGCCATCGTTTTCAACCGCAACGGCAAGAAACTCTACGAATGGACCGACCCGGCAGGCGGCTGGGACGGCAAGTGCGGCGGCAAGGACGCGCCCGACGGCGGCTACTATCTCTATGTACAGGCACAGGGCGCCGACGGCAAGAAGTACGAATACAAGAAAGTAATCAACGTGCTGCGCGGATACACGGAAAGTTCCACGGCGCAATAAGCAGAATTGGCTTTTTTCTTTCATTCTTACATTGGACAACAACAAAGAACATACCGATACGCATAGCCCGGCCGGACACATCAATATAATAGGTGCGCGCGAGCATAACCTGAAAAACATCAATGTGTCCCTGCCGCGCCACAGTCTGAGCGTGATTACCGGCCTTAGCGGCAGCGGGAAGAGTTCGTTGGCTTTCGACACGATTTATGCCGAAGGCCAACGCCGCTATATCGAGACCTTTTCGGCCTACGCCCGCAACTTCCTCGACAGCGTGAACCGCCCCGACGTGGACGAAATAAGCGGCCTCAGCCCCGTGATCAGCATCGAGCAGAAGACCACCAACCGCAACCCGCGCTCCACCGTGGGCACCATTACCGAAATCTACGACTTTCTGCGCCTGCTCTTCGCCCGCGCCGCCACGGCGTACAGCTACGTGACGGGCGAGCCGATGGTGAAATATACGGAAGAGAAAATCGTGGACATGCTCCTCTCGGACTACGAGGGGCGCAAGGTGCTGCTGCTCGCACCGCTGGTGCGCACGCGCAAGGGACATTACAAGGAACTCTTCGAAACCGTGCGCAAGAAGGGCTTTCTCACGGTGCGCGTGGACGGCGAACTGCGCGAGGCGGTGCAGGGCATGAAACTCGACCGCTACAAGAACCACGACATCGAGGTGGTGGTAGACAAGCTCAAGGTGAGCGCGAAAGACGCGGAGCGGCTGCGCAAGAGCGTGGGGCACACCCTCGCGCAGGGCAACGGACTGATGATGGTGTACGACAAGGACGCGGAGGCGGAGGGCAAGAACGCCGTGCGCTATTTCTCCAAAAACCTCATGTGCCCCGTTTCGGGCATCAGTTACCGCGAGCCTGCGCCGCACAACTTCTCTTTCAACTCCGCGCAAGGCGCGTGCCCGCACTGCAAAGGGCTGGGCACAGTGAGCGTCATCGACCAGGAGAAGGTTATCCCCAATCCCAAACTCTCCATCCGTGAGGGCGGGCTTGCGCCCTTGGGAAAATACCGCAACGCGGCGATTTTCTGGGAGATAGAAGCCGTTTTGGCCAAATACGACTGCGACCTCAACACTCCCTTGCAAGACGTCGGCGAAGAGGCTTTGGCCGAAATATTCAACGGCTCGGCCGAACAGCTGCGCATTCCTGCCGAAACGGCACGCACCACCAACGACCTTTACTTCACCTACGACGGCCTCGGCAAATATCTGCAACAAATGGCAGACAGCGAGATGACCGCCGCCGCACAACGCTGGGCAGAACAGTTCTCACGCGACGCCGTATGCCCCGACTGCCATGGCACGCGCCTCAACCGCGAAGCCCTCTCCTATCGCCTCGCAGGCAAGAATATCGCCGAACTGAGCCGCATGGACATTGCAGAACTGCAAGAATGGCTCGGCGGCATCGAGCCGCAGCTTTCGGAGAAAAACCGCGCCATTGCACACGAGATTTTGAAAGAAATACGCACGAGGCTGCAATTCCTGCTCGACGTGGGCCTCGACTACCTGTCGCTCTCGCGCTCTTCCGTGACGCTCTCGGGCGGCGAAAGCCAGCGCATCAGACTGGCCACGCAGATCGGTTCGCAGCTCGTGAATGTGCTCTACATTCTCGACGAGCCGAGCATCGGCCTCCACTCGCGCGACAACGCGAAACTTATCCGCTCACTCAAAGAACTGCGCGACCTCGGCAACACCGTGATTGTGGTGGAGCACGACAAGGAGATGATGCTCGCCGCAGACTATATCGTGGACATCGGGCCGCGGGCCGGCCGCCTCGGCGGCGAGGTGGTGTTTGCCGGCACGCCCGGCGATATGCTCAAAGCCTCTACCCTCACCTCCGACTACCTGAACGGCCGCCGCACCATAGAAGTCCCCGCCACGCGGCGCAAAGGCACAGGCACGCTGCGCCTCATCGGGGCTACGGGCAACAACCTGAAAGGCGTGACGGCGGAGTTCCCGCTCGGCACGTTTGTCTGCGTAACGGGCGTGTCGGGCAGCGGCAAGTCTACCCTCATCAACGAAACGCTCCTGCCCATTCTCTCGCAAAAGTTCTACCGCTCGCTCAAAGAGCCCATGCCTTACGAAAGCATCGAGGGCATCGAACTGACAGACAAGGTGGTGGCCGTGGACCAAAGTCCGCTGGGACGCACGCCGCGCTCCAACCCCGCCACCTACACAGGCGTATTCTCCGACATCCGCAACCTGTTTGTCAATCTGCCCGAGGCGAAAATCAGGGGCTACAAGCCGGGGCGTTTCTCCTTCAACGTGAAAGGCGGACGCTGCGAGACCTGCAAGGGCAACGGCTACAAGAACATCGAGATGAACTTTCTGCCCGACGTGCTCGTGCCTTGCGAAACCTGCCGCGGGAAACGCTATAACCACGAAACGCTCGAAGTGCGCTTCAAAGGCAAAAGCATTGCCGACGTGCTGGACATGACTATCAATCAAGCCGTGGAATTTTTCGAAAACGTGCCCGGCATCTTGCACAAAATAAAAGTGTTGCAGGACGTAGGCTTAGGTTACATCAAACTCGGGCAATCGTCCACCACGCTCTCGGGCGGCGAGAGCCAGCGCGTGAAACTGGCTACGGAACTCTCCAAGCGCGACACGGGGCACACCATATATATATTGGACGAGCCCACCACGGGGCTGCACTTCGAGGACATACGCGTGCTGCTCGGCGTGTTGCAACGCCTTGTAGACAAGGGCAATACGGTGATTGTCATTGAGCACAACATGGACGTTATCAAGTCGGCCGACTACATCATCGACATGGGTCCCGAAGGCGGACGCGGCGGCGGGCAAGTGATAGCCTGCGGCACGCCCGAAGAGATAGCGGCCGGCGGCAAAGGGCATACCGCGCCTTTCCTCGCCGAAGAACTTTCGGCTGCGCCTTCACAACAATAATATAATCAATAAACTCAATCAATAATTTAAGTTTCGCAAGTACTGATTTCCAGAGGTTGGGGCATAAAAAATCGA
>JBJEAH010000150.1:0-1641 GCA_051868815.1 Alloprevotella sp. | reverse complement strand
CCCGCGACGAGCGCATCAAGTATGATGCCGCGATACGCTACTATCGCGACAATGCGCATGCCTTGGAAGACGCGGAAGAGGTGGGCGAAAGGAAAGGTTGGAAGATAGGCCACGCCGCCGGCGTTCAGCAGGGAATGCAGCAAGGAATGCAGCAGGGTTTCATCGAGACCGCCAAGAAAATGAAAGCAATGGGCATGAGCGCTTCGGACATACACATCGTTACAGGTTTGTTGCCCGAAGATATTGATAAACTCTAATTGCAACGGCAAAGCACCAGCGAGGGACGCGCCACACGGCACGCCCCTCGCTTTTTTATGGCTTTCGGGCTATGCCGAACGCAGCCAACAACCTCAAAGTAGTAATGTGTTAGGTGCCTGTCCTGTGGCGTAGCGCCTTCCTGGCACTTAACGCCTAATTCAACCAACGTGCACTCCTTAAACTAGTGAGATTTGTGGGGCACTCTGCACTATTCCTGTCATCTGCGCCTCACGGCAAACTATACCTTGCGCTTCGCCCACTTGCTGCCGCTGGCGGAAAAGGATATGGAAACGGTTTTTGCGGCTGCATGGTTTCACGATGCCCTGGAAGACGCGCGGCTCACCTATAACGACCTCACGAAGATCTTCGACCGCCTCAACGCCGAATGCGGTTGCGACATACGCACCCGCGATGCCGCCGAGATGGTCTACGCACTTACCAACGACAAGGGGCGCACCCGCGCCGAGCGCGCCGGCGAACGCTATTATGCGGGCATACGACAAACGCCCTTCGCGCCGTATCTGAAAATGTGCGACCGCCTTGCCAACCTGCGCCACTCCACCCTCTTCTATCCCCACCAGCGAATGGCGGAGATATATGCCCGAGAGATGCCGCACTTTCTGGAATCTATCGGTCCGGTGCCCGAAGCTGTGGTGCGCCACGCCGAAGATCTGCTGGCGTAAGCCACACGCGCAAACACCGCGTTTTTTGCGGCTATTAGGAAAGCATGGCTTCAGTATTAAACGGAAAGAAATATCAATAAATTAAGTATTATTAACTATAAATGGGGGGGGTAATTTGATATTAAGTAACTTTGCTGCGCGTTTGTTGATAATAAACGCAAATATAATCTACTTATTATCAAAAATAATTATTCCATGAGAAGAAAAGTCCTTATTTTAATGTCGGTTTGTGCCGCGAATTTCATCCAAGTATCTGCAGAGGACAAGTGCGAGGGAAAACAAGAATCTGGCTATTTTGGAACACAGAAATTCAGTACGGAATTATCTTTTAATCCGTTTGATCAAAATGGCAAGACTTTCGAACTTGATGCCTTGCGTTTTCGTTATTTTATTTCCAAGAAACATGCTCTTCGAGTGGGTTTGGGCTTTGCTTTTTCCAAAGACAAAGTTAATGAGTTTGTCGATTCCGAGATAGACATAGACGGCATTCTGCGAGTTGGCTCATTAAAAACGAATGCAAAGACAAATCGTTTCAGTGTTGATCTTGGGTATGAAAACCATTTTCTTCAACGTGGCCGTTTCGATGTATTTGCCGGAGCTTCCTTGGGCATCGCAAAAGAAAACTATTCGTTCAGTTACGAGTTTATTGATGCAGACACGAAAGGATGGTATATGTCCAAATTCAAAGGCTGCTGGTCAG
>JBJEAH010000149.1:0-9081 GCA_051868815.1 Alloprevotella sp. | reverse complement strand
ATTAGAACTTAATAAAGTTGTTCTTTTAATTATAAGCCCCTTACAGGGGCAATCTTATTCTATCATCTTCCCACAGGGGCAAGCCCCTGTGCTTTGTTATTAAGCCCTTTCAGGGCTACATGCACATTTTGACACAGCCCCGCCCCGTGTGGCCCATTGATAGGCAGTAGGGGCGTTCTGCAGAACGCCCGCCGTGTGCGCCGCAGGGTATTAATCACTAAGTCAATCATTAACCGGGCGTTCTGCAGAACGCCCCTACTTCAAACGAAGCAAGCGGTTTTCCCCTCCGGTCCCCAAACCCTTCAGCGATGAAGGGTTGGTATGCCTAACCATTCAGCGGCAAATATCTTATAAACAGGGCGATAGCGATAATAATGAATGGTTGAATAGTTTTTGAGGGGAAAATTTTGCGTAAGGAGTCGTCCTTGTCGCGGAGGACAATTGGCAAAATAAAGGGGTGTCAAAGGTGCATTTTATATCAATAAATATTGTTCTCAATATCGCTCACGCGAACCACAGCATCACGATAATCTGCGCAATGATGACGCGCAGGAACATGCAGAGCGGGTAGACGGTGGCGTAGGCCACGGAAGCCTTGTCGCCGGGGAGCGTGTCGTTGACGTAGTTGAGGGCGATGGGGTTGGCCATTGCGCCGCAGAGCATGCCGGCGGTGGTGGCAAAACTCTTCTTGCCCCAGCGCACGGACACGTAGCTCATGAGCATGACGGGCAGGAGGGTGATGGCAAACGCGAAGCCTATCCACATCAGCGAGGCGGGGCGCGCCACGGTGGCGAGAAAGTCGCGCCCGGCGTCCAGCCCGAGGCAGGCGAGGTACATCGAAAGCCCCAGGGAGCGCAGCATGAGGTTGGCGCTCGTGGTGGTGTAGGCCACCATGTGGAAGCGCGGGCCGTAGGCGCCGATGAGAATGCCCATCACAATCGGGCCGCCGGCAAGGCCGAGGCGCACGGGATAGCTCATGCCGGGCACGAAGAAGGGCACGCTGCCGAGCAGCAGACCGAGGACGATGCCTATGAAAATCGTCACCATGTTCGGCTCGTCGAGCGTCTTGACGGTGTTGCCCAGTTCTGCCGCCACGCGGGCGATGCTCTCCGTTTCGCCCACCACGGTGACGCGGTCGCCCATGCGCAGCGTGAGGTCGGGCGTGGCCACGAGCTGTATGCCGGCACGCTGCACGCGGCTCACGTTCACGCCGTAGCGGTTGCGCAGGTGGAGGCTGCCGAGGTGTTTGCCGTTGATTTCGTGGCGGGTGATAAGGATGCGCTCCGAGACGAGCGTGGCATCGAGGGCGTTCCAGTCCACGTCGTTGGCGTTCCAGTTGGTCTCGTCGCGGCGGCCGAAGAGAATGGTGAGGGTGGCGACAAACTTCTTTTTGGTGATGACGAGAATGCGGTCGCCGTCTTCGAGGCGCGTGTCGGAGTTGGGGAGAATGACCTTGCCCTGCCGCCAAAGGCGCGAGACGACAAATTTGGAGTCGTCCACGCCGCTGCCGCTAAGGTCCTGGAGCGTTTGGTGGAACACGGCGGGGTTGCACACGGTGAAGGAGGCGATGAAGGCCTCGTCGTTGCTCTCGGCATCTTTGACGGCGGCGGAGTGGCGGACAAGGCGGCCTTTCACAAGCATAAGGGCGATGATCACGCCAATCATGCCGATGGGATAGGTCACGGCGCAGCCGAGGGCGGCGGCGTTGGAGGGCTGGCCGAGCTGCTTGAGCGTCTGCTGCGCCGCGCCGAGGGCGGGCGTGTTGGTCGTTGCGCCGCAAAGCACGCCCATCATGTCGGGCAGGGGCATATAGCCGAGCAGGACCGGGAGCAGGGCCATAACCGTGCCGAGCCCCACCACGCCGAGGGCGAGCAGGTTGAGCTGTGCGCCGCCCGTGAGGAAGGTGCTCATAAAGCCGGGACCCACTTGCAGGCCGAGGGTGTAGACAAATAATATAAGGCCGAAGCTTTCGGCATACCCCAGCATCTGCGCGTCGAGCTCCAAGCCCAATGCGCCGAAGAGGATGCCGATGAAGAAAACGTAGGTCACGCCGAGGCTGATGCCGCGAAAGCGCAGTTTGCCAAGCGCGAGGCCGAGGGCGCAGATGAGGCAGATAATCACCACCGCCTGCACGGGCGTGTGCTGCCAAAGGGTTTCGTAAAGCCAGTTCATCTTAATAATAAGTCTTGCAGCGTTTTCATTCCGCGCGATGCGATGTCTTGGATAACGTGGACCTGCCTATGCGACGGCACGTGCACCTCCTTCGGGTCGATGAGGTAGACGGGGCAGTCGGCAGGGGCGTAGCGCACAAGGCCGGCGGCGGGGTAGACATTGAGCGAACTGCCCACGATGACGAAGATGTCGGCGCGGGCGGTCTCTTCGGCGGCCGCTTCGAGACGGGGCACGGCCTCGCCAAACCACACTATCCACGGGCGCAGCAGCGAACCGTCGCCGGCACGCTCGCCGTGGCGTACGGCGATGCGCCCGGGCGTGAGCGTTTCCTGATAGCGCGGGTCGTCGGGGTCGGCAGAGGAACAGACTTTCATCAGTTCGCCATGCAGGTGGATAACGTGGGAAGAACCGGCACGCTCGTGCAGGTCGTCCACGTTTTGCGTCACGACCGTCACGTCGAACTGCCTTTCCAGCTCCGCAAGAATGCGGTGTGCGGCATTGGGCTGCGCGTCAATCAGCTGGCGGCGCAGTCCGTTGTAGAAATCAGTAACCAAATCGGGATTTTCGTGCCAGCCTTCGGGCGTGGCAACTTTCTCTACGGGATATTTCTCCCAAAGTCCGCCAGAGTCGCGAAACGTCTCGAAACCACTCTCGGCACTGATGCCGGCACCGGTGAGGACAACAAGTTTCTTCATAGCAGCAGGGGCGCAGAAGGACGCGCCCAACGTTAAGGTTTTTATTGGGGTTGATGATGACAATGGCATGGATATGCGCTTATCACACGGCGAAGTTAGCAAAAATCAACGCTAACGGCACACAAACCGAGAATAAAGTTGTACTTTTGTGCGCGGAAAGTTTATTTTCTTCTTTTCAGACCATACATATTATATATATAGTATAGAATCAACAGTAAAAATATTCCCCATCATCAAAACCAATGAAAGATTTTAGCTACGCGCTCGGCTTGGTAATCGGCCACAACCTGAAAGGCTCGGGCATCTCTGCCATCGACGCCACGGAATTTGCCGAAGCCGTTAAAGCCGTGCTGGAAAACGCGCAGACACGCATCGACAGCCGCAAGGCACAGCAAATCGTAAACGAACGCCTCACGGCCATGCAGGAAGAAGCCGGCAGGGCAGCCCGCGAAACGGGCGAAGCCTTCCTCGCCGACAACGCCAAGAAGGAGGGCGTGGTCACCACCGGGAGCGGACTGCAATACATGGTGCTCACAGAGGGCAGCGGCAAGCACCCCGCCGCCACCGACCGCGTGAAGTGCCACTACGAAGGCCGACTTATCGACGGCACGGTATTCGACAGCAGTTACCGCCGCGGCGAACCTGCCACCTTCCCCCTCAACGGCGTTATAGCCGGCTGGACGGAAGGCTTGCAGCTTATGGGCGAGGGCGCAAAGTTCCGCTTCTTCATTCCCTACAACCTTGCTTACGGCGCACGCGGTGCAGGCGAAAGCATCCCGCCTTATGCAGCCCTCGTGTTTGACGTTGAACTGATTGAAGTACAATAATATAATTTATAACTAAAACCAACAATGAAAAAGATTTTTATGGCAACGCTCGTTGCCGCCACCACGCTCTTCACGGCCTGCAACAACAGCGCGCCGAAGGCAAACCTCAAAACCGATGTCGACACCGTGAGCTACGAAGCAGGCATCGTGATGTCGCCGGGCGACCAGCTCGCAGGCTATCTCGCACAAAGCGGCAGCGACTCTGCCAGCGTTGATGAATTTTTGAAAGGCCTCCGCGCCGGCATCGAAGCCGCCGGCGACAAAAAGAAGATGGCTTACTACGTGGGCCTTATGCAGGGCTTGCAGACTAAGTCGCAGATGCTCCCCGGCATCGAAAGCCAAATCTTCGCAGGCGACTCTACAAAGAAAATCAACATCAAGAACTTCCTCGCCGGCTACGCTGCCG
Source organism: Alloprevotella sp. (assembly GCA_051868815.1). Lineage (GTDB taxonomy): Bacteria > Bacteroidota > Bacteroidia > Bacteroidales > Bacteroidaceae > Alloprevotella. The sequence goes on along the minus strand of JBJEAH010000149.1, from coordinate 4,981 downwards.
CCATCAACGGCAACATCGAATTGCAGCGCGAAGGCAAGGCCGTGGACAGGGAGGCTGCCAACAAGCACTTGATGGACTATATGTTCGGCAAGCAGAAAAAGGAGTCGGAAGAATTCCTCGCTGCTAAGAAGAAGGAAGAAGGCGTTAAGGAACTCAACGGCGGCGTGCTCTACAAAGTGCTCAAAGCCGGCGAGGGCGACAAGAAGCCTGCTGCAACCGACTCGGTTATCGTGAAGTATGAAGGCCGACTGGCCGACGGCACCGTATTCGACACCAGCGAACACGCCCCCGAGGGCACGGCTACGCTCAGCTTGCAGTACATGATTGAAGGCTGGAAGATAGCCCTGCCCGAAATGACGGTAGGCAGCGAGTGGGAGCTTTACATTCCCGCAGAACTCGGTTACGGCGAGCGTGGCACGGGTCCCATTCCTCCTTACTCCGCTCTTATCTTCAAGGTAACGCTCCTTGGAATTAAATAACATTCTGAACCCAAAAACATGAAACTTAAAACTATTCTTATCATCGGCTTGGCCGCAATGACTTGCGCCTCCACCGTTTCGGCACGTGCCCGAAAGAAGAAGCCCACTATGGCAGAAGCCCCCCAGAACCCCTACAAGCCCGTCGACGGCAAGACGTTCAGCTATGCCTTCGGCGTGATGCAGGGCGAGGGTCTGCGCAACTATCTTATCCAGCGCGAGGGCGTTGACTCGCTCTATATCTCTGAGGCCGTGAAAGGCCTGAACGCCGAGTATTCGGAAGAGGAAGTCAAGAAATATCTTGCTTTCGCCGCCGGCCTGCGCATCGCAGAGATGAACCGCAAGAGCCTTCCTAACTTCAACCAAAACGCTACGGGCAAGGCCGACACCACTTATCTCGACCTCCCCGCTTTCCAGACCGCCCTCTCGCAGGTGTTGCTCAAAGAGCCCACGGCCCTCACGCCCGACTCTGCGCAGAAGGTTGTGGAGCAGCAGGCCAACTACCAACAGGAGAACTATCGCCTCAACAATATCGAATGGCTGAAGCGCAATGCCAAGGCCGAAGGCGTCAAGGTGTTGCCCGACGGACTGCAATACCGCGTGCTCACGCAGGGCACCGGCGTGGTAGCCACCGACACCACGGAGGTTGAGGTAGAATATGAGGGCAAGCTTATCGACGGCACGGTCTTCGACAGCAGCTACAAGCGCGGCAAGCCCGCCACCTTCCGTCCCGACCAGGTAATCCAGGGTTGGAAAGAAGCCTTGACCATGATGCCCGAAGGTTCCAAGTGGGAACTCTTCATTCCCGCCGAACTCGGTTACAGCACCCGCGCCATGCGCAATATCCCCGCCAACTCTACGCTCATCTTCACCGTGGAAGTCAAAAAGGTGAAGGTGCCCGAGGCCAAAGAGGCTGAGAAGAATTAAGGCGGCATACCATATTATTAAAAGTTTTACGCCCAACCGCTCTGCGCAATGCAGGAACGGTTGGGCGTAATCTTGTTGCGGGGCGGCGCGTGTCGCACCGAATGGTGCTTATTTCACTACCTTCACTTCAATGCCCTGGCGGCTCAAATCCTTAACCGCCTTTTCGATGGCGGCGTAATGCTCGGGGGCGATGCCGAGGCGGGGCAGGTCGAGCGTGGGCAGGCTGTCGGCGGCCGTGTGCAGCAGGCTCTCGTCGACGGGTGCGATGATCATGCCCACGGCAGAGGTGTTGTTCGTCACGGGGTCGATGATAACGAATGCGCCCGTGGGCTTATTCACTGCGTAAGCATCGAAGAAGAGTTCTTTGGCGGTGGCAATCGTGACGCGGCCTATTTCGTTGAGCGCGAGGCCTGCGGCGTCGCAATGCTCCATCGTGTTCACGTCCACGCGATAGCTGATGTGGTCGATGCGGCAGCGCGAGGTGTTTGTGGTCTGTTTGATAAAGAACGACTTGGAAGCGTCCATCTGTTCTTCGTCCATCCACACGAGCATCGCCTCAAAGTAGCGTCCCACGTTGGGCAGCGTTTCCGTGCCGCCCTCCGCCGGTGCTTTCACAATCATCTCACCGCGCGAGATGTCTATCTCGTCTTCAAGGCGCAGCGTCACGCTTTGCGGCGGGAAGGCATAGTCGAGCGAGCCGTCGTAGGTATAGATTTCCTTCACGCGGCTCTTCTTGCCCGAGGGCAGCGCCATCACCTCGTCGCCCACGCGCACGATGCCCGAAGCCACCTTGCCGCAGAAACCGCGGAAGTCGAGGTTGGGGCGCAGCACGTACTGCACGGGGAAGCGGAAGTCCGTGAGGTTGTGGTCGTTGCCGATATGCACCGTTTCGAGGAAGTCAAGCAGCGCGGGGCCGTCGTACCACGGCGTGCGCTCCGAGCGTTCCACCACGTTGTCGCCCTCGAGGGCGGAGAGGGGGAAGCAATGAATATCGGGGATGCCGAGCGGTGTGACAAACGCGCGATAGTCCTTCACGATTTTGTCAAACACCTTTTGGTCGAAGTCCACCAAGTCCATTTTGTTCACAGCCAGTGCCACGTGCTTGATGCCGAGCAGCGAGCAGAGATAGGTGTGGCGGCGCGTCTGCGTGATCACGCCCGTGCGGGCGTCCACGAGAATAATGGCGAGGTTGGCGGTCGAGCCGCCCGTAATCATGTTGCGCGTATATTGCTCGTGGCCCGGTGTGTCGGCGATGATAAACTTGCGCTTGTTGGTCGAGAAGTAGCGATACGCCACGTCGATGGTGATGCCTTGCTCGCGCTCGGCTTTCAGACCGTCGAGCAGCAGGGCGTAGTCGATCTTGCCTGCGCCGGCATTGCCCACGCGCTTGGAGTCGCGCTCCAAGGCAGAGAGTTGGTCTTCGTAGAGTTTTTTGGAGTCGAAAAGCAGGCGGCCGATAAGCGTGCTCTTGCCGTCGTCCACGCTGCCCGCCGTGAGCAAGCGCAGCAGGTCTTTGCGCTCGTCTTGGTCGAGATATTCTTCAATGGAAAGTTTCTTTCCGATTGTTTCTTGGTTGGTCATATTTCGGGAAATAGGATTTATTGCGAATATATTAAAAATATCCCTCGCGTTTCTTTTGTTCCATAGAGGCTTCCTGGTCGAAGTCGATGACGCGCGTGGTGCGCTCGCTCTTGGTGGTGGTCATCATTTCCTCCACAATCTTCTCGATGGTGTCGGCCTCGCTCTCCACGGCACCCGTGAGCGGCCAGCAGCCGAGGGTGCGGAAGCGGATTTTGCGCGTCTCTATTTTAGAGCGATATTCCTCGGGCAAACGGTCGTCGTCGGGCATGATGAGCTGCCCGTCAATGTTCACCACGGGACGCTCCTTTGCGAAATAGAGCGGCACGATGGGGATTTTCTCAAGGCGTATGTACTGCCAGATGTCCAGTTCCGTCCAGTTGGAGAGGGGGAACACGCGGATGCTCTCGCCACGGTTGATGCGGGCGTTGTAGATGTCCCACAGTTCGGGGCGCTGGTTCTTCGGGTCCCATTGGTGGAACTGGTCGCGGAACGAGAAGATGCGCTCCTTGGCGCGGCTCTTCTCCTCGTCGCGGCGCGCGCCGCCGAAAGCAGCGTCAAACTTGTGCTTGTCGAGCGCGTCGAGCAGGGCTTTCGTCTTCATCAGGTCGGTATGCACCTTCGAGCCGTGCGTGAACGGTCCCACGCCGGCCTTGAACGCCTCCATGTTGCTCTCCACGATGAGGTCCCAGCCGTGTTCGCGGGCGTACCAGTCGCGGAACTCAATCATTTCCTTAAACTTCCATTTCGAGTCGATGTGCATCAGGGGGAAGGGCACTTTGCCCGGCGCGAACGCCTTTTCCGCCAGCCGCACCATAACGCTCGAGTCCTTGCCGATGCTGTAAAGCATCACAGGGTTCTCAAACTCTGCCGCCACTTCGCGGATAATGTAGATAGACTCCGCTTCAAGTTCCTTCAAGTGGCTGAGTGAATAATTTTCGGACATATATATTTAATATTGTGTAGTTTCTGTCAATACGCCCGCGCTTTCCAGCAGCGCGAGCACCTTTTCCACGCTTTCCTCCACGGGCGTATCGGTGGTGTCGAGCACAAGGGCGGGGTTGCGGGGTGCCTCAAAGGGTGCGGAGATGCCGGTGAAGTTTTTCACCTCGCCGCGGCGCGCCCTGGCGTAGAGGCCTTTCACGTCGCGCCGCTCGCATTCCTCGAGCGGCGTGGCTACGAAGATTTCCTTGAAATCGTCCGCGCCGATGATGTCGCGTGCCAGCGTGCGCAGTTCCTCCGTGGGGCTCACGAACGCCGCGAGCGTGATGACGCCCGTGTCTACGAAAAGTTTGCCCACCTCGGCAATGCGGCGTATGTTCTCGCGTCGGTCTTCCGGCGAGAAGCCCAGACCGGCGTTGATGCCCGTGCGGATATTGTCGCCGTCGAGCAGGCGGCACAGCCGTCCGCGGCGGTGCAGTTCCCGTTCAAGGGCCACTGCCACGGTGCTCTTGCCCGAGCCGCTCAGCCCCGTGAACCACAGCATCACGCCCCGCTGCCCGAGTAGCCGCTCCTTGTCGGCACGCGCAAGCATGCGGTCGAAAATGGGATAGATATTGTTGTCGTTGTTCATAATGCGCTGTATGAAAGTGCAAAATTAGGCAATTTTGCGCAGTGTCATAGCAGCAAAGCGCAAAAAAGATGCTTTTCGCCGCCCAAACCGCCTTTTCTAAAAGCACGCAAGGCGGCGGGCATAGATTTCTGCCGTGCCCGCCGCTATTATCTGCTGTGCCTGTTGCGATTATCTGCGCAGAGCGCAAAAATCTTCTCGGAGCTAATTTCCCCTTCCTGCGCAGACAATTTTCCCGCTCATATCAGACAATTTTCATTATCTGCGCAGAAAAAGTTTGTTACAAAGTTTGTAACGCTTATTACAAAGTTTGTAACACGTGTTAGAAAGTTTGTAATACATGTTACAAAGTTTGTAACAAAAACTATCTTATAGGATAGAAAAAAATATCAAGGAGAAAGGGAAAAATTTCTCCTTGATAGTAAAAAAT
>JBJEAH010000148.1:0-1662 GCA_051868815.1 Alloprevotella sp. | reverse complement strand
CAAAAGCATAGATGCCCACGTGTTGCCTTGGAACAGGGAGAAGAGACTGTCGGGAACGAGTACCGTGATTGCGCCGGCGGCTACGATGCCGATAACGAGCCATTTACCGATGTCCTCCATCATTTCCACAAAAGCGTATTTCAGGGCATCGCCCATCTTTTGCAGGAAATTCTTGTGCTTTTTACAGTCGCCGTGGCAGCAGCAATTATCGTCGCAGTCGTCCTCTGTTGTCTCGTGCCCGTCGTTTTCGGCAAACAGATTGACCATGCCGCCGCCGAACACGGCAGTTGCCATGGCTGCCACGGGGCGCAGCAGGGCGAAGGGCAGTCCCATAAGGCTGAAAGTGGCGATGATGGAGTCGATGCCCGTTTGCGGTGTGGCGATGAGAAACGATGTCACCGCGCCCTTTGACGCGCTTTCGCGGCGAAGCGACATGGCGGTAGGTATCACGCCGCAGGAACAGAGGGGCAGGGGCACGCCGAAAAGGGCGGCCTTGACCACGCTGCCCATCGTGGGGCGGGAGAGGTGTTTCGTATAATAATTGCCGGGAATAAAGGCGTGCATCAGCCCTGCCAAGAAGAAACCAAGTAGCAGGTAGGGCGACATTTCGTTTATCAGGTGGATAATCTCTTGCATAACGGTTAAATTTTCTGCAAAGATAGTGCAAGGCGAGCGCAATAAGTTTACTAAAATTGCCGAGCCGCAGCCTATTTTCTGCAAAATTACCGTCCGCTTACTGCAACCCTATTGCAAAAATGCAGTTGCTTATATGAAAGATTGGCATAATTTGGGCTGCAATCGGCTTAATTCAAGAAAACTTGGCTACTGCTCTTGCATGCAATTATGTTAAAAGTAAATTTTGCAAAGTAAAGTGAGCAAAATCGCAAAAAATACATCGAATTATTTTGCTACTTAAAAAGAAAGCACGAAATTTGTGCCGTTATCCAAAACAATCTTTTTACCTTAAAGAACTAATACCTATTAAAGACAAAAAAAGAGGAGCGTTGTGAAACGCTCCTCTTTTTTATTTTCCCTAAGTTGCGGCCTCAAATATAAAAAAATAACGGCATTTGATTTCTTTCAAATGCCGTTTGCTTGGGTGGCTAATGGGATTCGAACCCATGACATTCAGAACCACAATCTGACGCTCTAACCAGCTGAACTATAGCCACCATGTCTGCCTTCTTTCCGAAAGCGATGCAAAGGTAACGCTTTTTGTTAAACCTGCAAAGGTTTTGCGCGTTTTTTTGCCGTTTTCTCGTAAGAAAAGCGGCAGATGAGGACGGCGCAGACTTTATTCAGCAGGATAATATTCGTGCTTGGCTGCCGCCAAAGTGTTGAGCATCAGCATGCAGATGGTCATGGGGCCAACGCCGCCGGGTACAGGCGTGATGAAACTGCAAAGAGGGGAAACTTCATCGAACTTAACATCGCCGCAAAGGCGGAAGCCTTTCGGACGGCTGGCGTCGGGCACGCGGGTCGTGCCTACATCGATAACGGTCGCGCCGGGTTTCACCATTTCCGCCGTGACAAATTCGGGTCTGCCTATGGCGGCAATCAGTATGTCGGCGGTACGGCATATTTCCTTTAAGTTGGCGGTGCGGCTGTGGCACACGGTGACGGTGGCATCAGCGAAATTTTTCATCATCATCAAGGAAGCCA
>JBJEAH010000147.1:0-9229 GCA_051868815.1 Alloprevotella sp. | reverse complement strand
AAATGCAGCTGATGACATATGAAGTGTACCAAGTTATTTTTTAATGATTACTTAAAACGCCCCTACTTTCTGCGCACAAAGTTACTGTTTTATTCCCTAATTGGCAACTTTCTGCTGTTGCAGGCGTGCCTTTTGTAGACGATTTAAGGCTTTTTGTAGACAGACTGCCACGGGGAACGCCCGGTTTTCTTTCTATTTGTTACGAACGGCAATGTAAAGGCAATGCTTGACAGCCCCGCTTTTATCTTCTTTCGTCCTGAAAAATGTGGTTTTTCGCATTTTTACGTCCTTAAAAGTGTAGAAAGTCGCATTTTTAAGGACGTAAAAGTGTGGGCGGGATATAAAAGAGCCGGGAAGACATGCGTGTCCTTCCGGCTCTTCAAATAATTATTATTTTACTATAATGGGCTTATTCCCAAGCGTCGTCGTTAGAGTCTGCCCAATAAGGGCGTTCTTTATTTGTCATCGCTTCGCTTCCGGAGAGTTCGCCCGAACCTTTATTAATTTCGGGATCTCCGCTGATGGCGAGCAGGGAGGCAGGCTCGAGATGCATAACGAGCAAATTAGGGCTCTGATATTTGCGTTTCATAGATTGTTCTGTTTAAATATTTAGTAGACGAGTTTACTTGTTTACTAAAAACGTTATTTTACAAAGAATTTGCGGCCGCCACGGATATAGATGCCGCCCTTCTGCATGTTGGCGACGCGGCGTCCAGTCAGGTCGTAAACGGGAGCGTTGGCATCCTGATAGTCTGCGCTTTCTCCCTTGACAGACTGAATATCGGTGGTAACGTCGTCGCCGAACACGAGCTTAAATCCGTTGACACCTGAGGACGGTGTGGGCAGATAAGCCTTGTTCATCGGCAGCGTGCCCGTGCCCTGATAGAAACCGATGCCTTGTGCACCGCGCCCGAGGATATAGTCGCCGGTGGTCAGAGCGTAGGTTGCGCCTGCCGAATTGCCCATAACGTTGGCCGAAAGGTCGGCAGTCGTTTCGCTCGCAGCGGGCACCATCAGTGCCTGCAGGTTTTCGGCTTCGCCGATGAGCACAACGCCTTGGTTGGCAGGGAGGGCGGCTTCCGTTACGGCCGTCATTTTCGCGCCGTCGCCCCCTTCAAGGAGTGTTGCGGCGTAGGCCGTCACGCCTTCGGGGATCAGCGTGGCAAACGGTGCGCTGAACGTACCGATCGTCTTTCCCGTTTCAATGCCTTTAATCAGGGCATCGCCTGCGCCGATGGCGTTCAGCTTGACATTGTTGGGATAGTCCACTTCTTCGAACACGATTACAGATGAATAATTGGCGTTGAAGAAAGGTGCACTGGCTTTATCATAGCTGCCATCGGTCTTAATTACGGTATAGTTGAGGGCATCGTTTCTTCGTCCTTTGAATACCATATATCCGAATAGATCTGCCTGTGTCTTCGCGGCATTGACATTGCCGCCAGCCATCATCTTCTCAATCGTGATTTGCGTCCAGTCCGTATAATTATTGGTTTCAACCGCTTCTTCGTAGTTAAATGCGTCAACATATCCCTTGTATCCGTTTGCACCGGCACTGTTGCCTTTCCAAACAAGATATTTCCCGGCATTGCAGACGAAAGTGTATTTCCCTGCCGAAAGTTCTCGGCAAATAAACGGTGTGGCAGCACCGGCATCTGTAGTTCCAAACGTGATGCCTGTTTCGGCATATTGCATGTAGCGCTTTACGCCGTTCCAGTTGATGTTGGCAATGGTATATGCCTTGCCGCTTTCCGGCATCTGTATGTCAGAAGTCGCGGCCTTATAAGTTGTGACAGCCGAAGAAAGGTCGGAGAGGCGGGTCTCGATGTCGCCCGTGCCGTTTCTGGCCGTGGTTACGGCAGTTTCGAGGGCTGCGCGGCTGCTGCCTCCGAGGGTGGGATAACCCACGCCCGTCTTTGCCAAGGCCGGTTCTGCCAAGGTGTTGACGGCCACTTCCACGCGGTTCGCATCGTTGTACACGGTATATGCTCCGCCCGTCACGTCTTCGATGGAGAGGGGCGTGTAGATGATGCTGTAGCCGCCCGGCTCTTCTTCAAGCAGGAAGCCGATGCGGTTGTCCTGCTGTAAGGTCATTGTGGAGTAGGCGGAGTTGCGGAAGCTCACCTGCTTGCCCAGCGTCCAGCCAGTAGCAATGGAGGTGGGCGTTTGCGTGGAAGAATCGATCACCTTATACCAAATGGAAACATTTGTGCGGCCTGTGCCCTTCGGCACGGATTGCAGCATCACGGTCTCCTTTGCGCCCGTGGTTTTGTTGAGCACATCGGTGAGGCAGAATATTTCGCCGTTCGTGCCGCTGTCGCCTGTGGTGAGGCCGCCGGATACATCGTTGCTGGATACAGCCGTGCCCCAAGTGCCGGAGGTGTAGGTGTCGTCGGCATACGTGAAGAGGTTGAAGTAGCGTCCGCTTCCCTTGCGGCTGCTGAGGATTACGGTGCCGTCGGGCAGTTCTTCGCACTTCGGCTCATCGCCACTCGCAGCGGGGCGGTCGTCCACGGTACCGAGGATATTCCAGTTTTCGCCGAAGTCGTCAGAGTAGACCACGCGGTTACCTTGGTTCTTTGTCCAAAGTGCTGCATAGAGGCGGTAGTAATCGCCCTTCTTCACCACGCGGCTCTGCATGATGCGTCCCGAGCCTACGAAGAGCGAGGCCACGGTAACGGTAGTACCGTCTTTCACAAACAGAGGATAGAACTTGTCGGTCACTTCCACGGGCGTGGTCCATTCCCACTGCCCGGACGTTTCATTATATGTGCCCACTACCTTTGCCACGCGGTTCGGGTTGCTGTCAGATCCGAGGGTGTAATTGCCACTCCAGCACACCGTCTTGCCGCAAACGCAGAGCACGAGCACTTTGTTGCTTTCGCGGTCGGCCACAATGGCGGCATCGCCAAAGGCGTAGTCGAAGGCTACGGGCGATGCCTCGATGCCCGTACCGTTGGCGAGGAAGAATTCCGTGTCCCACGTTGCGCCGTTGTCTTTGGAGATGCGGGCTTTGAGGTCTACTTCTCCGTAGCCCACGTCGGCACCGCTGGGGCGGTTGTCGGCGATGGCTATGATGTCGCCGTTAAGGGCGGTGGCGATGGCGGGGATACGATAAGGCTTGCCGTTGGCATCGGGCGTTTTGAAGAGCATACGCTCATCGTTGGCCGTATAGACGAGGTTGAGCGCGGTTTCGCCTGCGGTTTCGAGCGTAAACTCGCTGCCGTCGTAGGCTGCGCCGTTGAGGGTGCAGGTAGTAAGGTCGAAGCCGCGGAATGTGTAAGAACTGAAGCTTATGGTTGCGCCGACAGGCAGATAGGCTTTACTGCTTTGCGAACCAGTAATTGGAGTCACGGAATTGATGCCGTTCACCGTGTAAGTCAGGTTGGCAACGGTGTTGCCCTCGAAGGCTGTGCCGTTCACCGTGATGTTCTGCGTCAGGAATTTCTCCGTGTCAATCACCTCAAAGTACCAGCGGTTGCCGCCATCGCCGTTTCCGTAGAATTTCAGCACATTGCCCACGCCTCCATGGGGGTTGAGGCCAATGTTCTGGGTGTCGCCGGCGGGAATGATGGAATATCCCGCCACATTGGCATCACTTGTATAGTCCTTCAACGCCCATGATTGCGCAGCGCTTTCATCCGATTCTTCGGCGAAAGCAACGGCCTCGTTGTTAGCGGGCGTGCCATCGTGGGCAATCACCAGTGAAGCGGACTTCTTGCTGTACATCTTGAAATTGTCGTGTGTGCCTACAAAGCACCACAGGTTGTTCTCCGAAGCGCAGTCGATGATTTCCGTGTCAATGTTCTGACCGGCTGCCGGCGTGTCGCTAAGCAGCGCAAAGCCATAGGCATTGCTGCGCGAGTTCCTTACGCGAACCCATTTGTCACCATAGTTTTCAGAGAAAATATTCGGCGTGAGCACGGCCGTGTACGAAACCGTGTTGCTAAGGCTGCTTACGTCTACCGTCGTGCCCACGTTGTTGCTGCCGGAATCCACGAAGCCGTCGAAGTTATAAGCGGCATTGCTCAGGCTGATGCTGAGGGTCGGTGCGGTAATGCTCTCGTCATCGGTCAGAGCAAATGCGGCGGGGACGGTTTGCGTCTTGCCGTTCCACGTGGCGGTGGCTTCTGCAAGCGGGTTGCCGCCTACTTCCAGCACGGGCACATCTTCTACGGGTACGAAAATGTAATTGGCGGAATAGATTGAGCTGCCTTTCTCATAATTGGAGGTGTTAGCCTGGTCGAATGTCCCATCATACTTCATTACGAGATATTTTGAGGCCGCATTGCAATAGATATGCGTGGCCGTTCCCAAGGGCACGCCGTCTGAAATGGTCAGGTTGTAGCCTGTGTCAGAGAATGCCTTGAAGCCGAAGTATTTGCCGCTGCTCACGTTTTGCAGCTGATGGTAAGTACCGTCAAACGAAGTGCAGGTGAACTTATAAAGTTCTGCATTTTTAGTGATGCCGTTGCTCACTTTCAGCGTGCCGTTGTCGTTGTAGAAATACTGGCGGGTGTCGTTGTCGCAATAGATATAATAGGTCTTTCCCGGTGCGGGAATGTTGGCTGCAAGTTCCACGGAGGTGGTTTCAACTTTGTAGAAAGCAAACGGATGCGACACGCCCCATCTTGCCCAAGTGGCCGGGTTGCCGTTCCAGCAGTCGCCGCTGCCTGCTGACAGCCCGTTTGAGCTGACCGATGTGCCGCAAATGGTCCACACGCCGCTACCGGCCGCCAAGCTGCTGGCGAGGGTGGTGGTGCCGTCGTGGTTTTCAGATTTGAAAGTAGTGCCATCGGGCTTCGGGCAAGCCGAGGTGCTCCAATCCTGCACGTAGATCAGGTTCTGCGCGGCATCGGTGTATGTGCCTGTGGCACTGGCATATTTGCCCGTTGCCACCGACTGGAAATAATAGCTGTGGTCGGCGCTGCCTTTTGTCACCTTCCAAAGGTAGGTGTTCGAGAGCGTGCTGAAAGTTGCCGGTTTCGGGTGCGCCTCCCCCGTGTGCCCGAAGCCGCTGGAGGCGCTGCTGATAAAGCCCGTGCGGTCTTGTGTGTCGTTGAAGGCCGTGTTGTAAATCATGTACGTGGCGCCGTCCTCCAAGGCGGTCACGCGTTCTGTCGGGCGATAGCCCGTCACGGTGGTTTGTGCCACGGCCGACGAGAAGCCCGATAGGGACAATAATGCCCCGGCTAAAAATAAACGTAAGTTTTTCATGGTGTATAAAAAAATAAATGGATATTATAGGCTGACAAAGTTCACCACAAAAGATATGACTGCAAACTTAAAATATATTTTGAAAGTAGGCAATTCGGGGGGGGTAAAAGATGTTAAAGGCGGAATTTTTCTTAAAAAATACATTTGTTTAGTATGTTAGAAAACTAAAACGCATTGGCAGAAGTAGCAAACCTTAGGTCTTGCGAGACCCCGCAAAACAAAAAAATATTACTCCCGGGTGCATTGGCTGACGCACCCGGGAGTATATATATAATATTGTATGTCTCTCAAAAAACTATTTGAGGATATGCTTCTGCGTGGTGACAGTGCCGTCGGCGGCAGTCACTTCCACGAGCACCGTGCCGGCTGCTGCACCGCTGAGGTTGAGCGTGCTGCGGCGCGATGTCTGAATGGTGCGGCCTGCGGCATCGTACACGCGGATGCTTTTCACGTTCTTGCCCGTTACGCTGAGGGCGCGGCCGTTGAGCGACACGTTAAGAGCTTCGGAGGCGGGAACGGAGGCAATGCCCGTGGGGGCAGGCGTGCTCACGCCGTCGAGCGATACGAACACCTTGTCGCCGGCCGTCGTTGCCATAGAGATTTCATTCGCGCTGACCAAGGTGTAGTTAGAGGTTAGCTTGCCGTTGAGGTAAATCTTCTTGCCGTTGAGGTAAGGATAGTTGATTTTGAGCGGCTGGCCTTGGTTGGAGGTGATTTCTGCGTAGGTGCCGATGCCGTCGGCCCAAGCCACGTCGACCGTGAAGTCGCCCACGGCTTTCATGCCCGTCATCTTACCCGTGCGCCATACGTTTGGCAGGGCGGGGAGGATACGCACCGTGCCGCTGACGCTCTGCATGATCATTTCGCCAATGCCGGCGCAAGCACCGAAGTTGCCGTCGATCTGGAAGGGCGAGTGGGAGTCGAAGAGGTTGTAGTAAACGCCGCCGCCCGTGCTGCTCGACTTGTAGTGCGTGAGGGCAAGCTCGAGGATGTCGTGGGCGTGGTCGCCGTCGAGGGCGCGTGCCCAGAGGTTGATTTTCCAACCCATCGACCAGCCCGTGGAGGCATCGCCGCGCAGCTTCATGGAGTTGATGGCGGGGGTGAAGTATTCGCTTTCGGGCGTTACCTGGCCATAGGGATAGAGACACATGAGGTGGGACATGTGGCGGTGACCGTTCTGACCGGCAGAGTAGGCGCTATATTTCCATTCGCGCAGAAGCTTGGAGCCGCTGGCGATAGCCGATGTGCCCCAGCCGCCGTCGTAGGTCTCGGTGGCAAGACCCTTGTCGAGGTTGTCGAAGCGGTCTTGCAGCGTGGCGAGTTCGGAGGAAGAAACGCCGGCATCGGAACCGAGGATAGCGGCGGCCTGCAAGGTGTTGTCGAAGAGTTCCCATACGAGCTGCTGTGCATGTGCCACGCCGTTTTCAGCACCGGGACCGTGCTCGGGCGAATATTCGTTGGGGCATTCGTAAGTGCCGTCGGAGGCTTTCTGGAGGCGGAGCACCCAGAAGCGGCTTGCGCTCCACATGGCGGGGAATGCCTTTTTGAGGAATTCGCGGTCGAGGGTGTAGCGGTAGTGCTGCCAGAGGTGCGTGCAATACCAGGCATTGGCAATCACGTAGTTGTGCATGAAGCTGCCCACACCGCCGAAGATATTGTTCTCCGTGTAGCAGGTCCAGCCTTCGCTCTGTCCCGCAGCCTGTGCGTAGGTTTTCCACTCGTTGTGGTTGGTGGCCATGTTGATGATATAGTTGAGGAAAGGCACGTGCATTTCGCTCAGATTAGTGGGCTCTGCGGGCCAGTAGTTCATCTGGACGTTGATGTTGGAGTGGATGTCGGCGTTCCAGGCGGGTTCGCTGCTGTTGTTCCAGATGCCCTGCAAGTTGGAGGGAAGGTCCACGCCGCGCGAGCTGGAGATTTCGAGATAGCGGCCGTAGGCGAAATAGAGTTGCTCGATGAAGAGCGCGTAGTTTTCGCGACCCGTGCTGCGGTTGCGGTAGGTGTCGATCAGCACGTCGGTGGGGTAGATGTTCTCTGCGCCTTCGAGCTGGAAGGTGCAGCGGTCGAAGTAGCTCTTGTAGTCGGCCACGTGGCGCGTGTAGAGTTCGCTCCACGACTTGCCGGCGGCAGCGTCGACCGTGCCTTTCACCTTGCTGTCGAGGCCTGCGGTGTTCGACACGTAGCTGGCGGCGTAAGCGTCGAAGTCTGTGCCGCCGCTGAGAATGATGAGCACCTCGTCGGCATTCTCCACCACAATGCCCTTAGAGGTGGTGGACATCGTGCCACCCGTGGGTACAACCTTCACGCGGGCGTTGTAAGAAACGGTCTCGAGAGCGCCTGAGAAGGTGGCGTAGGCACCGTCGTAGGTGGTCGTGGCGCGGATGCCGGGCTTACCGGCAGCGAGCGTTACGCGCAGTGACATCTTGCCGGGCTGGTCGGCCTTGTAGCGCATGGCAACCACGCCGTCGGGGTTGGAGGCAATATATTCGCGCGTATAGCTGACCGTCTTGTCGGTGCTCTTGAAGCAGGTGCCGGCGGTGGCGTTTTCGAGGTCGAGGTAGCGGTAGTAGTCCTTCACTGCCTTGTCTGCGCCGAAGGCGCCGCTGAGGTCTTCCACGAAGACACTGCCGAAGTTTTCGTAGTCGCCGTATTCTGCGCTGTTGTCGGTATTCTTGCCGCTCCACAGCGTCTTTTCGTTAAACTGGATTTCGTCCTTGGCGATGCCGCCGAAGAGGCAAGCACCGAACTGTCCGTTACCGATAGGCAGGGAGTATTCCATCCACTGGTCGGAAACGTTCATGCTGCTGGCGGGCTGCTTGTACCAGAGGGTGAGCTGATGCTCGGGCGTGAGCGAAGCGATACCTTCCACGGGGTAGGGGTCAACAATCGTCAGCTGAGAGGCATCTACGAGGAAGAGCGGGTTGTTCTCGTCGCCAGCGTCCCAAAGGCCGATAGAGTTGCCGGCCGATGCACCGCCCCATTGGTTGAAATATTTGTGGGAGAAAGAACCGTTTGTCTTGATTTCATAGGCACCGGCATAAGTGCTGTTGGTCGTCGGTGCAATGCTGAAGCCCGAGGCATCAGGTGTGCTGCTCATCACGAGCAGGTCGCCCGTCTGCCCGTTGGTGGCCGTCTGGTTGCTCTTGACGTTGATATAGTTGCCGTCCTTGCACACGATCTGGAAGTTGGAGGCATTGCCCACGAATTTCCAAAGGTGCGTGGAGGCAGTGCTGGGCGCGGCCACGCGGGCTTGGTTGCCCGTGCCGAGCGAGGCCATGTCGTTGCCGTTCTTGGCAAACTGTATCATGAAGTAAGTCTCGTTGCCGTCGGTGCTGAATACGGGCTCGAGGTAAGTGGTCTCCACTTCGTTGAAATACATCGGGTTGTTGGGGTCGTTTACGTCCCATTCGCCGAGCTTGACACCGACACTTGTGCCGCCCCATTGGTTCATACATTTTGTAGAACCGCTGCGCTGGATTTCCCACGTGCCGGTGGTAGTGCCTTCAACGAATTTGAGCGTCACGGCGCTGCTTTCTGTGGTTGAGGTGAAATAGCTGCTGCTGAAGCCCACGTAGTTGCCGAGCTTGCTGCGCATTTTGAAACTCGAGGCAGTGCCGATGAACTGCCACTGCTGTGCAGCCTCGTCTGCCTGCGTGGCGGTGATGAGCTGGCTGCCGCTACCGGGATCCTTGAGATAGTGGCCGCCGGTCTTAAACTCCACGCTGTACCATTTCGGGCTGGCGGTGGTGGAGAACTCGGGCTGTCCAGTCTGCGCATTTGCCGCAAAGGCGGAAATCAGCGCGATGAGGAAAAAGAAAATTCTCTTCATAGGAACTTAGATATAAAGTTAATAGATGAATAAAAGGCAATTATATGCGCAGCAAAGATACAATAATTATTTTATTTTAGGCGGCGTAATATAAGGCAAAACCTAAAAAGCGCTTCGTTGTTGCGTGAATATAGAGTCAACAAGCAAGTGCAATATTACAAATAATGTTTGTAGAACTCTTTA
>JBJEAH010000146.1:0-1668 GCA_051868815.1 Alloprevotella sp. | reverse complement strand
CAAAACGTTTGTAAGCCTCCCCTTTATGCTGCTGGGGGTAGTCTTTTGTGTATGTTTGATAGCAGCGAATATCCTCGAAACTAAGCAAGTGACGCTCGGCCCGCTGGAACTTACGGCGGGGCTGATTGTCTTTCCCGTGTCTTACATCATCAACGACTGCCTCGTCGAAGTGTGGGGCTACCGTAAGGCGCGCCTTGTCATTTGGCTGGGCTTCCTGATGAATTTTCTCTTCGTGGCGTTCGGCGCGGCGGCAGATGCCCTGCCCGGCGCGGCGTACTGGACGGGCGAGGCAGGCTTTCACGCCATCTTCGGCCTCGCGCCGCGCATCACCGCCGCCTCCTTTGCCGCCTTTCTCGCAGGTTCGTTCGTCAATGCCTACGTGATGAGCCGCATGAAGCGCAACGCGCCGAAAGGCGAAGGTTTCTCGCTCCGCGCCATCCTCTCTACGGTGGCGGGCGAGAGCGTGGACTCCCTCATTTTCTTTCCCTTGGCCCTGGGCGGCGTAGTGCCCTGGCAGGTGCTGCCCGTGATTATGCTCACGCAGGTGCTGCTCAAGACGCTCTACGAAATCATCGTCTTGCCCCTCACGGTGCGCATCGTGCGGCTGCTCAAGCGCATCGAGGGTGAAGATGCCATCGACGACAATGTGCGCTACGGCTTTTGGCGCATCACGGATCTGTAATATATTTTTCTTACGATAATGATCGACCCTATCAAAAACATCCGCGACGAAGAAGCCCTCGTGGTGTTCAGCGGCGGGCAGGACTCAACGACTTGCCTCTTTTGGGCAAAGCGGCACTTTGCCCGCGTCACGGCTCTGAGTTTCGTGTACGGGCAGAAGCACGCCCTCGAAGTGGAACTGGCCGAAAAGATTGCGCGGGGCGCGGGCGTGCGCTTCGAGCGCATGGACATTCCCTTTATCGCCAAGTTGAGCCACAACTCGCTCACCGACCCTTCCGTCGTGATGGACAAGGAAAAGCCTGCCGGCACGCCGCCCAACACGTTCGTGCCGGGGCGCAACCTCTTTTTCCTGAGCATCGCCGCCGTGTTTGCGCAGCAGCACGGCATTCGCCACATCGTGACGGGCGTATCACAGACGGACTTCTCGGGCTATCCCGACTGCCGCGACGCTTTTATCAAAAGCCTCAACGTGACGCTCAACCTCGCCCTCGAAGACCAGTTTGTGCTCCACACGCCGCTGATGTGGCTCGACAAATGCGAGACCTGGGCGCTTGCCGACGAACTCGGCGTGCTCGACCTCGTGCGCCGCGAAACGCTCACCTGCTACAACGGCATTCCCGGCGACGGCTGCGGCGAATGTCCAGCCTGCCGCCTGCGCCGCGCCGGTTTGGAAAAGTATTTGGCTGAGAAATCAGGGACTCGCGAGTAGGGGCGTTTTGCAAAACGTCCGCCGTGTGCGCCCCATGGCACAAGTCTAAGAGGCAATCATTTACCGGGCGTTTTGCAAAACGCCCCTACTCCTCTCCACACAGAGGACAAGCGTTTTTGTAATTTATTCAACTAACACATATTTATCACCCATTATGCGCGAAGACCTTACCCTCAACGCCCTTGGCAAGAAAACGGAATACCGCAGCGACTATGCGCCGGAAGTTTTGGAAACCTTTGAGAACAAGCACCCCGACAACGATTACTGGGTACGCTTCA
>JBJEAH010000145.1:0-1670 GCA_051868815.1 Alloprevotella sp. | reverse complement strand
TACGACGTGCTTGAAAGCGCGATGCTGCGCCAGTCGTTTCACACGGTAACGATGATGCTGCGCCTGGCAAAGACGGCGGGTTACAAACTGGAAAGCGTGAAACTGCTCGGCGCACGTGACGGCAAGCAACTCACGGAACTGCTCTTCGCCAACGAGGCGCACGACTCGCTCGCGATGTCGGCCGACATCGGCAACGGCATCGCCGCCGCCCTGCAAGCAGGCTGCCGCATCTACATGCCGCGCAAGACTTTCGAGGACCAATACCGCCTCACGAACTCGCCGGAGACTATGGCCGTGCCGCTCAATGCCATGCCCGCCAAATTGCTCAAAGAGGCAATGGACGACGCAGTGAAGCGCGATGACTTTGAAATGGCCAAAGCCCTGCGCGACGAGTTGCGCCGCAGGGAAGGCAATGGGGAAATGACACCATAATATACGGCAACGATGAAAGAAATACGTTTCTTCTACGCCCCCGATGTGGCGACCGACCGCGCCCTGCCTGCCGACGAGGCGGCGCATGCCGTGCGCGTGCTGCGCATGAAGGAGGGCGACGCGCTCGTAGCGGCCGACGGCAAGGGCAATCTCTACGAAGCCACCATAGCGGCGGCATCGCGCGGCGCGTGCTATCTCGACATCACGCGCTGCCTGCACGTGCAGCCCACGTGGCAGAGCCGCATCTGCCTTGCCGTGGCACCGACGAAGAACATGGACCGCATGGAATGGCTCGCAGAAAAGGCCACGGAAATTGGATTTGACGAACTCGCCCTGCTGGACTGCGACAACTCGGAACGCCGCGCGGTGAAGACGGAACGCCTGGACAAAATCATAGTGAGCGCGATGAAGCAAAGCCGCAAGGCCTTCAAGCCGCTGCTGCACCCGATGGAGAAGTTTGCCGACTTCGTGAAGCAGCCTTTCGACGGGCAGAAGTTCATAGCCCATTGCTATGCGGCGGCCGACATTGCGGGCGCAGTCCCCGCCCCTGCCGCAGAAACGCCGAGCAGCGAGGCAGAAGCCATCGTGAGCTTCGACACGGGACACCCCGACCTGCAAGCCCTCCTTTCCGCCACGCAAAACTCGCTCGTGCTCATCGGTCCCGAGGGCGATTTCAGCATCGAGGAAGTAAGGCTCGCCCTCAGCCTCGGTTTCCAGTCCGTAAGCCTCGGCCCGTCGCGCCTGCGCACCGAAACGGCCGCGCTGGCGGCGGTGCATCTGATGAACCTTGCCAAAAGGAAGTGAGGGAATATGATGATTGGGGCGAAGCCCACCGTGTGCACCGCATGGGTAAATGATTGGGGCGGGCTGTAAGCCCAAATGTTGCCCATAGCCCCGGGCAACGCCCGGGGGGACGTACGCCGCAATTAATACATTCGGCATTTTTGCGCCGATGGCGCAAAAATGCCACGCGCATCGAGCGCGTAACCCGCAATGCCACGGGGCGTTGCCCCTCATAAAGCTTGCTGCTCTTACAGAGCGCGACACTTTAATCAATGCATTGCCACCTACCCAGGGCGCTGCCCTGGGCTGATTGCAACCCTTGGGCTTACAGCCCGCCCAACCATATACCCATGCGGCGCGTGAAATCAGTCCGCACGGCCAGCGTTTGAAATCTCGTTTACTCGTCTACTAAAAAATATATGCAGCAACTTATCGAACTATACAAGCAGCACTTC
>JBJEAH010000144.1:0-9294 GCA_051868815.1 Alloprevotella sp. | reverse complement strand
TGCTTATAATTTTCACGATCCTATAAGATAATTTTTCCGCTCATATAGGATAGTTAGCCCCAAAAACGAGAAAAGAGGAAAAGCCTGCGCTCTTCCTCTTTTTGCTGATGCAAAGATATGTATTTAATCCTGGTCTGCCAAAATGTGCCGCACTGTGTCACTGGCTGTCAAAGCGCGAAGCGGCACGATTTTTCTCTAAACGTCTCTTTCAAGCGCGAACATTTTCAAAATATCGTATTTCCTTATAAGATATACCCCGATTTTTCATAACTTTGCACTTCGTAACGAATCACATATACATTATATATATAAGCCAATGGAACTCGCAAGCAAATACAGTCCCGAAGACGTTGAGGGCAAATGGTATGAATATTGGATGCAGCACAAGCTGTTCAGTTCGAAACCCGACGGCCGCAAGCCGTTCACCGTGGTCATTCCGCCGCCCAACGTGACGGGCGTGCTCCACATGGGGCACATGCTCAACGAAACCATACAGGATATCCTCGTGCGCCATGCCCGCATGGAGGGAAAGAATGCCTGCTGGGTGCCGGGTACGGACCACGCCTCGATTGCCACGGAGGCAAAAGTCGTGAACCGCCTCGCCGAAAAGGGCTTCAAGAAGAGCGACCTCACGCGCGAGGAGTTTCTCAAGCACGCTTGGGACTGGACGCACGAATACGGGGGCATCATTCTCAAGCAGCTGCGCCGCGTGGGCGCTTCGTGCGACTGGGACCGCACGGCCTTCACGATGGACGAAAAGCGTTCGCAGAGCGTCATCAAGGTGTTTGTGGACCTCTACCGCAAAGGCCTGATCTATCGCGGCGTGCGCATGGTAAACTGGGACCCGAAAGCAAAGACCGCCCTCTCCGACGAGGAGGTGATTTATAAGGAAGAGCATACGAAGCTCTACTACATGAAGTATTACCTCGCCGAAGACGACGGCACGGGCGCAACAGGCGCGGAGGGCGAAATCATCCACAGCGACGGGCGCGGACGCTACGCCGTGGTGGCCACTACCCGCCCCGAAACGATTATGGGCGACGTGGCCATGTGCATCAACCCCGAAGACCCGAAAAACCAGTGGCTGAAGGGCAAGAAAGTCATCGTGCCGCTCGTGGGCCGCGTCATTCCCGTGATTGAGGACACGTACGTAGACATCGAGTTCGGCACGGGCTGCCTGAAAGTGACGCCTGCGCACGACGTGAACGACTATATGCTCGGCGAGAAGTACAACCTGCCCGCCATCGACATCTTCAACGACGACGCCACGCTCTCCGAGGCCGCCGGCATGTACGTGGGACAGGACCGCTTCGACGTGCGCCGACAGATTGCCATCGACCTCGCCGAGGCAGGGCTGATGGAGAAAGTGGAGGACTACGACAACAAAATCGGCTGCTCCGAGCGCACGGGCGTGCCCATCGAGCCGAAACTTTCCATGCAGTGGTTCCTCAAGATGCAGCACTTTGCCGACCTCGCCCTGCCGCCCGTGATGAACGATGAAATCAAGTTTTATCCCGCCAAATACAAGAATACCTATCGCCATTGGCTGGAAAACATCAAGGACTGGTGCATCTCGCGCCAGCTGTGGTGGGGACACCGCATACCGGCTTACTATCTGCCGCAGGGCGGCTTTGTGGTGGCCGAAACGATAGAGGAGGCCGTGACACTGGCACGCGAGCAGAGCGGCAACGCCGCGCTCACCGCTGCCGACCTGCGCCAGGACGAGGACGCGCTCGACACGTGGTTCTCTTCGTGGCTCTGGCCCATCTCGCTCTTCGACGGCATCAACAATCCCGGCAACCCGGAACTGGAATACTATTACCCCACGAGCGACCTCGTGACCGGGCCGGACATCATCTTCTTCTGGGTGGCGCGCATGATTATGGCGGGCTACGAATACACGGGCAAGATGCCGTTTAAGAATGTCTACTTCACGGGTATCGTGCGCGACAAGCTCGGCCGCAAGATGTCGAAGCAGCTCGGCAACTCGCCCGATCCCCTCGCCCTGATTGACAAATACGGCGCCGACGGCGTGCGCATGGGCATGATGCTCTCCGCACCGGCCGGCAACGATATTCTCTTCGACGATGCCCTGTGCGAGCAGGGACGCAACTTCTGCAACAAGATTTGGAACGCCTTCCGCCTCGTGAAAGGCTGGCAGACCGACGCTGCCGCCGAGCAGCCCGAGACGGCGCGCGAGGCCGTGGCGTGGTTTGACGCACAGCTGCGCGTGAGTGCGGCGCACATCGAGGAACAGTTTGCCGGCTACCGCCTGAGCGAAGCCTTGAAAGAGGTGTACCGCCTCTTCTGGGACGAGTTCTCCGCCAGTTTCCTCGAAATCGTGAAGCCCGCCTACGGACAGCCCATCGACCAAAAGACTTACGACGCGGTGATCGGTTTCTTCGACCACCTGCTGCATCTGCTCCACCCCTTCATGCCGTTTATCACGGAAGAACTGTGGCAGCACATCGCCGAGCGCAAGGACGGCGAGAGCATCACGGTAAGCCCCTCCACGATCGGCAAACCCGAGGACGGCGATGCCGAAACGATTGCCGCCTTTGAAATGGTGAAGAGCATCATCACCAACGTGCGCGGCGTGCGCAACAGCAAGAACATTGCGCAGAAGGAAGCCCTGAAACTCGAAATCGTGGGCAGCAATCCCGTGGCACGCTACGACAGCATCATTCAGAAGCTCGCCAACGTGGGCGAAATCAGCGTGGTAAGCGCGAAGAGCGACGGTGCCGCCAGCTTCATGGTGGGCACCACGGAACTGGCCGTGCCTGTGGGCAACCTCATCGACGTGGCAGCCGAAATCGAGAAGATCGAAGCCGAACTCACGCGCCTCGAAGGCTTCCTGAAAGGCGTGGAGAAGAAACTCGGCAACGAGCGTTTCGTAAGCAACGCCCCCGAAGCCGTCGTGGCCCTCGAGCGCAAGAAGCAAAGCGATGCGCAAAGCAAAATCGCCACGCTCCGCGAAACGCTCGCAGGATTGAAAAAATAAGAAACGTTTGTGCAAAAAGAGAGCAGAAGTCATGCCTTAAACTATTGGGGCGGGCTGAAAGCCCAAAAGTTGCACATAGCCCAGGGCAACGCCCTGGGGAAACGAATACCGCGAATAATACATTTGGCATTTTTGCATCGCAAAAATGCCACGCGCCAATAAGCGCGTAACCCGTCACACGGGGCGTTGCCCCTCATAAAGACTGTTGCTCTTACAGAGCGCGACACTTTAGTCAATGCATCATCTTTCCCCGGGGCGATGCCCCGGGCTGAGAGCAACATTTGGGCTTTCAGCCCGCCCCAACAAAAAAAGATTTTTTATCTTTCTATGCCCGATACTCACCCCAACACCCAGCAGCAATTCGAGCAGGCAATGGCTAACTGCCGCGAACTGTTTTGCAAAAAGCTGCACGACTACGGAACGGCCTGGCGCATCATGCGCCCCGAGTCGCTCACCGACCAGATATTCATCAAGGCCGACCGCATACGCTCCATTCAGATGAAAGGCAAGGCGATGGTCGACGAAGGCATCGTGCCCGAGTTCGTGGCTATCGTGAACTACGCCATCATCGCCCTTATACAGCTCGAGCACGGCGTGGCACAGGAAGCCGACTTCACAGAGGAGCAGGCGCAGGCGGCCTATGACAAATATGCCAAGGAATGTCTCGAACTGATGCTGCGCAAGAACCACGACTACGACGAGGCGTGGCGCGGCATGAGGGTCAGCTCTTACGTGGACCTTATCCTCATGAAGATACTGCGCACCAAGCAAATAGAAGACCTCGAAGGGCAGACGCTCGTGTCGGAAGGCGTGGCCGCCAACTATATGGATATGCTCAACTACGCCGTCTTCGGACTGATTAAGCTGACCATTGAAGAATAAAGCCGCACATATAATAATATATTGGGTGGCAACGCTCTGCCGCCTCCTGCTGGCAGGCACATTTGTCTTCTCCGGGTTTGTGAAGATCGTAGACCCGCAGGGCATGTGCCACAAGCTCGGAGCCTACGCGCAGGCGTTGGGGCAGACGTTTACAGACAGCGACCTCGCGGTGCGATTTGCCGCCGGCTGCATCGGCGTGTTCGAGTTCGTGCTGGGCATCTACATTCTGCTCGGCTTAAGCCGCAAACTCACCACGCGCATCACGCTCTTCTTCATGGCGGCGATGACCGCCCTGACGGTGTGGATATATCTGAAAAATCCCGTGCCCGACTGCGGCTGCTTCGGCGAGGCTGTGGTACTGACCAACGGGCAGACGCTGGCAAAGAACGTCGTGCTGCTCCTGTGCAGCCTCTTCCTGACGCGCTACCCGCTCTATCTGCACCGGCTCATTTCGGAGCGCAACCAATGGGTCATCTCTATTTACGCGTGGGTGTACGCAGCGGGCGTGTGCTACACTTCATTCCGCAACTTGCCCGTTCTGGAATTTACGCCCTACACGATAGGGGCAGACCTGCGCGGCGCGGTGGAAGGCACGGTGAAGACCGACGACGGCGGCATCTCGCCGCTGGCAAACTTCTACCTTAACACGCCGCAGGGCGACGACTGCACCTTTGAGGTGCTTGCCGACACGTCCTGGCAATTCCTCCTCATCGCACCCGACTGCGCCACGGCCGACGACGGCTGCTGCGACCGCATCAACAGCCTCTACGACTATTGCGTGGACAAGGGATATGCGTTCAGCATGGCTACGGCCTCCGCGCCGCACGACATCTACAACTGGATTGACCGCACGGGCGCGGCCTACCCTATCCTGCTCGCCGACGAAACGGAACTCAAATCGGCCGTCCGTGCCAATCCCGGGCTGATGCTCCTGCACAACGGGCGCATCGCCGCGAAATGGAGCAACAACAACCTGCCGGAATACCGCGACGAGGACAACATCACCGCAAACGTGCCTACCTCGTCCACTTCGCCGCTGACCAGGATGCTTCTGTGGTTCATCGTACCGCTCATCATCATCATCTTCCTCGACGGCCTGTGGGTAGGCAGCAAATACTACAAACGCTATCGGATAAGAAAAACGATATTTTCCGGAAACAATAACCCCGAACAATAAACTTCTAACCATCAAAAAAGTTATGAGAAAAAAAATCGTAGCAGGTAACTGGAAAATGAACAAGAACCTGCAAGAAGGCATCGCCCTCGCAACCGAGTTGAACGACATCCTCAAGGCTGACAAGCCCAACTGCGACGTCGTGATCTGCACTCCGTTTATCCACCTCGCCTCCGTGGCAGGCATCATCGACCAAAGCGTCATCGGCCTCGGCGCAGAGAACTGCGCAGACAAGGCAAGCGGCGCTTACACCGGTGAGGTTTCCGCAGAAATGGTGAAGAGCACGGGCGCAGGCTACGTAATCCTCGGCCACAGCGAACGCCGCGCTTACTATGGCGAAACGGCTGAAATTCTCAAAGAGAAAATCAACCTCGCCCTCGCTAACGGCCTGAAGGTGATCTTCTGCATCGGCGAAGTGCTCGAAGAGCGCGAAAGCGGCAAGCAGAACGAAGTGGTTGAAGCACAACTCGCAGGCTCGCTTTTCGACCTCACCGCCGAACAGTTTGCCAACATTATTCTCGCCTACGAACCCGTTTGGGCCATCGGCACGGGCAAGACCGCTACCGCTGAGCAGGCAGAAGAAATGCACGCCTTCATTCGCGGCGTCATTGCCGGCAAGTTTGGCGCAGAAGCAGCCGAGAACGTAAGCATTCTCTACGGCGGCAGCTGCAAGCCCAGCAACGCTAAGGAAATCTTCTCCAAGGAGAACGTTGACGGCGGCCTTATCGGCGGCGCAGCCCTCAAAGCAGCCGACTTCAAGGGCATCATCGATGCTTGGAAATAAGCACGGCTAAGCTACATCTTACATCCCTACCCTGCCTCACACAATATTATATATATACGCGCTCGAGGCAGGGTCGGGATTTTACTAAGTATCTCTACCCTTTATTTATGAAAACGTTTATCCACGGCCTCATACTTTTGCTGACGCTTCTGCCGCTCACGGCTACGGCGCAAAAGAACACGCTGACGCAGGAACTGCGCAAGAACACCGAAGGCGAAGGCAGCGTAGTCATCGTTATGGACGATGCCTTGGAGCGCATTATCAACAACACGCCGCTCCCCAAACCGGCCACGAAGCCGGCAAGCACCCACAACGACAACTCCGCAAAGAACAACGGCGAAAGCCATTCCGCTTCGGACGACAGCAAAACCTACAAGCCCGGCAGCCGCAAACGCTATAAGGCTTCGGGCTACCGCATACGCATCTTTACCGGCGGCAACTCCAAGAAAGACAAGGAGCAGGCGCAAAAGGTGGGCGAGAAATGCAGGAAGCAATTCCCGGAACTCTCCGTCTACACGCATTTCGTGTCGCCCCGCTGGGTCTGCACCGTCGGCGATTTCAAGACCATGGAAGACGCACAGAAATACATCGCTCCCATTCGCTCTGCCCGCATTTCCTACGAAGTGCGCGTAGTGAAAAGCGAAGTGTTTTTGGTAGAATAGGAAACAACTTTGTTGGCAAAGCTGTATCGAACATCGTACTTTTTAGAACATCATCATGCAACCCTCCACAATCGAAGAACTGCAAGAGCACTATAAAGAAATCCTGCGCCTGCTCGGCGAAGACCCGCAGCGCGAAGGCTTGCTGAAAACGCCGATGCGCGTGGCAAAAGCAATGCAAGACCTTACGCGCGGCTACCAGACCGACCCTATCGCAATTCTCAACTCCGCAAAGTTTCAAGAGCCTTACAACCAAATGGTCATTGTGAAGGACATCAACTTCCATTCACTTTGCGAGCACCACATGTTGCCTTTCTACGGCAAGGCGCACGTGGCGTACATTCCCAACGGCTACATCACGGGCCTTTCTAAAATAGCGCGCGTGGTGGACGCCTTTTCCCACCGCCTCCAAGTGCAGGAACGCATGACGCTGCAAATCAAGGACTGCATACAGGAAGCCCTGAAACCGCTCGGCGTGATGGTGGTAGTAGAGGCAAGGCACATGTGCATGCAAATGCGCGGCGTGGAACAGGAAAGTTCCAAGACCGTTACCTCCGCCTTTTGCGGTGCCTTCGACAGAGAAAAGACTAGAATGGAATTTTTAAGCCTTATCGGCAAATAACCGCCTCCTTTTTTCCCTACTTTTCCCTACTTTTCAACCTATCCTATAAGAAAAAACGCTAAAAACGTTTTGCCTTTCAGCGCAAGTGCATTAACTTTGCGCCGCCAAAGTAGTGCAGAAAGCACGAAAGCATAGAGAATACACAATATATATATTTATAAAAGACCAATGAATATTTCATTTGACAAGACAAGCAATGTCAGCGCAGTGATTACTATCAACATCGAAAAAGCTGACTACGAAGAGAAAGTAACCAAGAAACTCAAAGACATCACCAAGGTGGCGCAAATGCCCGGTTTCCGCAAGGGACACGTGCCTGCCGGACTTGTAAAGAGAATGCACGGCGCACAGGTGAAATACGAAGAAGTGAACCACACGCTCAATGACAGCCTCTTCAACTATATCAAAGAAAACAAACTGGCCGTGCTCGGCTCGCCGCTCCCCAACGAGCAGCAGGAAACGCAGGACATCGAAAATCAGGAAAACTTCGAGTTTAAGTTCGACATCGCACTCGCTCCCGAGTTCAGCATCGAATATTCTGCCGGCGACAAGCTGCCTTACTACGATATTCAGGTTAAGGAAGAAGACATCACCGCCGAAGTGAACCGCCTTTGCCAGCAGGCCGGCCACCCCGAAAGCGCAGACGCTTACGAGGATAAGGATATCCTGCGCGGCACGCTCGCCGAACTCGGCGAAGACGGCCTGCCCCTCGAAGGCGGCGTGCAGGTGGAAATGGTATCTCTCATGCCCACGTATTTCAAGAACGATGACCAGAAGGCTATCTTCAACGGCGCGAAGAAGAACGACGTAATCACCTTCAACCCTGCAACGGCTTACGATAACAACGAAACGGAACTTGCTTCGCTTTTCCACATCGCTAAGGAAGAAACGAAAAACCACACGGGCAACTTCTCTTTCCAGGTGAACGAGATCAGCCGCTTCGTGCCCGCCGCGCTCAATCAGGAACTCTTTGACAAGTATTACGGCGAAGGCGTTGTGAAGAGCGAAGAAGAGCTCCGCGCCAAGATTAAGGAAAACATCAGCAAGGCCTACGAAGGCGACAGCGACTTCAAGTTTATGCTCGACGTGCGCAAGCACGCTATGGAGAAGGTGGGCGAACTCGAATTCCCCGAAGAACTGCTCAAGCGCGTAATCAACAGCAACAAGAAGGACGAAAATCAGGCCGACATCACCGATGAGGAGTTCAAGAACACTTTGGAGGCGCTCAAGTGGAATATGATTACGGAAAAGCTCACGGCTAAGTACGAAATCCAGTACGACGAAAAGGACATCCAAGCCGAAGCCCTCAACGCCGCCCGCTATGAGTTTATGCGCTACGGCCTGAACAACATTCCCGACGAATATCTCCAGAACTACGCTACCGAGATGCTGAAAAAGAAGGATCGCGTGGAAGGCCTTATCAACAGCCTCCTCCAAAAGAAGCTCTGCGCAGCCTTGAAGAACGTGGTAACCTTGGAACACAAGCAAATCTCCGTAGAAGACTTTACGGAGCTCGTTAAAGAATAATACCTGAACCGCTAAGCAAATGGCGGGACACGAGAGAAGAACGATGCTTCTGCCCCACTGTGAGCCGCAGCATCATTCTTCTCTCTTTTATATTAATAATTTACGCACTATGATGAAAGAAGATTTCAGAAAGTTTGCCGTCTCTAAATGCGGCATCAATTCTATGGTGGTTGACGACGTGATTAAAAGCCAGAATCAATACCTCAACCCTTATATCCTCGAAGAGCGCGAGCTCCACGTGACGCAGATGGACGTATTCTCCCGCCTGATGATCGACCGCATCATCTTCCTCGGCACGGCCATCGACGACTACACGGCCAACACCTTGCAGGCGCAGCTGCTCTACCTCGACTCTTGCGACCCCGGCAAGGACATCTCCATTTACATCAACTCTCCCGGCGGCTCCGTGTACGCGGGTCTCGGCATCTACGATACGATGCAGTTTATCCAGAGCGACGTTGCCACGATTTGCACGGGCATGGCCGCTTCGATGGCCGCCGTGCTGCTGGTGGCCGGCGCAGAGGGCAAGCGCTCCGCCCTGCCCCACAGCCGCGTGATGATACATCAGCCGATGGGCGGCGCACAAGGTCAGGCTTCAGATATTGAAATCACGGCCCGCGAAATTCAGAAACTCAAAAAGATCGG
>JBJEAH010000143.1:0-9364 GCA_051868815.1 Alloprevotella sp. | reverse complement strand
CCCACACAATGAATCTATATCCTCTTCGGATATCGCCGAGCCAAATGACTTTATTTCTTTATATCTTCCACTCGCTTTGCTGACAACCACAACGCTTGTAGAGCCAGAACGGTTATGTTTCTTACGTACATACATGGTACAAAGGTACCATTTTTCGCTTGCGCCACCCAAAGCCACCCAACTTTTCTACGTAACTCGCTGATTTTCATTGTGCGCTATATGATGGCGCACAAAAGTGATGAAGTCAGGAAAAATATCTCCGTGAAAGTAAATACTCTCACGGAGTTAATGGCGCGGGGATTAGGGAAAAACAGGGGTGGGACGCAGGCATCACAACGGGTCTACGTCGAAATAGAAATCTACGCCCTTGAAGGCGGGGGCGGAGAGGAGCTGCTCGCGGGCGGAAAGGAGGAAGGTGCGCACACGTGCGGGGCTGTGGCCGGCGGGGAGCTTGAGCATGAGTTTGCGGATATACATCAGATGTACGCGCGCCACGCCGGGGCGGTCGGGGCCCATAAGGTCGTCCGCACCGAAAGCGGCGTGCAGCAGGCGGGCATACTGGGCGGCGGCACTTTCGCATACCGCCTCTTTGCGGTGGCGCAAAAAGATGTTGATGAGGCGCACCTCGGGCGGGAAACGGAAGGCGCGGCGCTCCGCGAGCTGCGTGCGGTACATGCCTTCGTAGTCGCCGCGCACCACTTGGTCGATGACGGGCAGGTCGGGCTGGCGCGTCTGTAAGATTACCAAGCCCTGCTTGCCGCGGCGGCCGGCGCGGCCCGCCACTTGCGACATCATCTGGAAACTGCGTTCGTGGGCGCGGAAGTCGGGCTGCGAGAGCATTTGGTCGGCGTTGAGTATGCCCACCACGTGGACGTTGTCGAAGTCGAGGCCCTTGGTCACCATTTGCGTGCCGATGAGGATATCGGTGCGGCGGTGCTGGAAGTCGTCGATGATGCGCTCGTAGGCAGTGCGGGAGCGGGTGGTGTCTAAGTCCATGCGCCCGATGCGGGCTTCGGGGAAGCAGGCTTTCGATACGGCCTCAATCTTCTCCGTGCCGCAGCCTATGTCGCGCAGTTCCGTGCCGCCGCAGGCGGGGCAGACGGAGGGCACGGCGTAGGTGGCGCCGCAGTAGTGGCACACGAGGCGGTGGATATTTTGGTGGAACGTGAGTGTCACGTCGCACCGCTGGCAACGCGGCGTCCAGCCGCACGTATGACATTCGAGCACAGGTGCATAGCCTCGGCGGTTTTGAAAGAGGATAACCTGCTCTTTCGCGCCGAGCGCGGCGCGGGTCTCCTCGAGAAGCGCAGGCGAGAGCGGCGTTTTCATCAGTTTCTTGCGGCGCAGTTCCTTTACGTCCGCCACGGCGATGGCGGGTAGGGGCACGCCGGAGAAGCGGCTGCGGAGCGTGACCAGTCCGTACTTGCCCGTCTCGGCGTTGCGGTAGGTCTCGATGGCGGGCGTGGCTGTGCCGAGCAGCACCTTGGCACCGGCGAAGCGTGCCAGCACGATAGCGGCATCGCGGGCATTGTAGCGCGGCGCGGGATCTTGCTGCTTGTAGCTCGTTTCGTGCTCTTCGTCTACAATGATCAGTTTGAGATTTGAGAATGGCAGGAAGAGCGAGGAGCGCACGCCGAGTATGAGGGGAAAGGCACGGGGAGAAAGCTGCCGCTGCCATAGTTCCACGCGCTCGGCATCGGGAAACTTGGAGTGGTAAACGCCCATCTGCTCGCCGAACACGCGCCCGAGACGGGCGGTGAGCTGCGTGGTGAGGGCTATTTCGGGCACGAGGTACAGCACCTGCCCGCCAGCGGCCAGCACTTCGCGTATGAGATTGATGTAAACCTCGGTCTTGCCGCTCGACGTTACGCCATGGAGCAGGCAGACTTCCTTTTCCTGCCAGGCATCACGTATCTCATCGCAGGCTTTCTGCTGCGCCTCGCTCAGGTGGCGCGTGAGGGCGGAGGGCATGGCCTTGTAAGCCGTGAGTCGCTCCGTTTCCACCTCAAAACTCTCCAAGAAACCGCGCCGGCGCAGGGCAGCGTATGCGGCGTCGCTGCCCGCCTCGCCCTGCGTGAGTGCTTGTTTGCTCACGCTTTGCAGGAGCGTGTAGTTTTTAAGGCTAAGGGCGGTGGCGCACGAAGAGAGGTCGAGGTAGCGCAAAAGGAGTTTCTCTTGCGCCGGAGCGCGGCGGAGCGCATCGAGGGCGGCGTTGAGGGCGGTTTCGTCAAATAGATGTTCGGCCAGCCGGCAGCGCGTTTCGCGGCGCGGCTTGAACGCCGCCGCCATGCGCTCCATCACCTCTGCCGCGCCCAAGGAGAGCAGGCGGCGCACGGCAGGCAGGAGGTTGCTGCGCTTCATGGCCTTTTCGAGGTCGGCGATGCTGATGCCTCCCTCGCGCGGCAGGGCGGCGAGCAGGGCGGCATCGCGCGGCGAAAGCGTGTCGTCATCGGCGAAGTCGGGCCGGCGCGCCACGATGGTCTCGCTGCTGGGTTTCAGCCCGGAGGGCAGGGCGGCTTTGAGCACTTCGCCTTCTGTGCACATATAATAAGAGGCCATCCATTGCCACAGCTGCATTTGCAACCCATTCACCACGGGCTGCTCGTCAAGCAGTTCCTCCACGCTTTTGAGTTTTACGCCCTCGTCGGGCGCATCGTTGTGGAGGCGCAGGATAAGTCCCGTGTATCGCCGCCGCACGCCGAAAGGCACGACTGCGCGACAGCCCGCCTTTGCCCGCTCTTCGAGGGCGGGCGGCAGCAGGTAGGTGTAAGCACCGGGGGCGGCGAGGGGGAGGAGAATATCGGCGAACATGAAAGTGTGGGAATATTTCGCCCGCAAAATAATATAGTTGGCAGAATGGCGGAGGGTTACGCGCTTATCGCGCGTGGCATTTTTGCGCCATTGGCACAAAAATGCCGAATGTAATAATCGCGACCTACGTTTCCCCGGGGCGTTGCCCCGGGCTGTGGGCAACCATTGGGCTTACAGCCCGCCCCTGCGCCGTAAACTGCGATTACGAAACTACCTCTACTTGCTAAACACGCGGGTAAACGACTTTGGGCATTCGGTCTCGAAGTGCAGCAACTGGCGCGTGATGGGATGATAGAAACTGAGGCGGAAAGCGTGGAGGGCGAGGCGGCCGATGGGATTGTCGCCGTTGCCATACTTGATGTCGCCGCATACGGGGCAGCCGAGATCCTGCGCGTGGACGCGGATCTGGTTTTTGCGCCCCGTTTCAAGTTTCAGTTCAAGGAGCGTGTAGCGTCCGTTGGTGCGCACGGTGCGGTAGTGCGTGATGGCATACTTGCCGCCGCCGGGGTCGTTGGGCGAGGAGTAGGTGAAATATGCTTTGTTGTCTTTCAACCAACTCTCCACCGTGCCTTGGGGCTGCTGCGGCTGGCCGGAAACGAGGGCATAGTAGCGGCGGTCGGCAACGATGTCGCGCCAGTTGTGCTCCAAAATCTGCTCCGCTTCGAGCGTCTTGGCATAGATGAGCAGGCCGGAGGTGTCGCGGTCGAGGCGGTGCACCACGTGCGCCCGTTCCTTGATGTGGCATTTGTGGAAATAATCGTCCAAAATAGTCTTGACGCAGAGCGAATGGTGCGAGGTGGCCATAGAAAGGATGCCGATGCTCTTTTCAATGACCACGAGGTGCTGGTCCTCGTAAATGAGTTTCACGAAATTGCTGCGCAACTCCGTTTTGGGCTTCGACTTGCTGATTTCCACGGTCATGCCGGGACGTAGGGCGAAGTCGTGGGCGCGTGTTATCTTTTTGTCAACCAGCACGCCGCCGCCCGTGAGAATGGCCTTGGCGCGGTTGTGGCTGATGCCGTTGAGCGATTTCTTGATGAAAGGAAGCAGCGTGTCGTCTTCCTTGACCTGGAAAGTTGTGTAGCGGTATTGTGCGTTGCTGCGCATGATTGTGAAGGGTATGAGGTTGAGGCGTAATGTCTAAAACTGCATCGTGATGCGTCCGTTGATTTGCAGGCCGGTGAGATAGTTGGGCACGGCATACTGCGTGTTGCTGATGTCGGTGACCCAGTAGTAGGAATTGACGTTCTTGATGCCCAAGAGGTTGAAGACGTCGAGTCCGAGCCATACGTTCTTGAAGATTTTGCCAAAGCCGTGCTGGATATGCCGGTCCTCGTTTTTGACGAGGCGGTAGCTCATGCCCACGTCCACGCGCTTGTAGGCCGGGGCGCGGAGCGTCTGCTGGCTGCGCTCGCTGCGCGGCGGACCGAACGGCAGGCCGTCGGCAAAGGCGGCCTTGAGCGTAAAGCGCCAGCGCGTGCTGCCGGGGAAGTAGTCCGTGAAATAGAGCGACACGTTATAGCGTTGGTCGGTGGGGCGCGGTATCCACACGCCGTCAATTTTTTCTTTCGTGCGCATCAGCGAGAACGTAATCCAAGAGTCTGTGCCCGGTACAAACTCGCCGAAGAGTTTGAAGTCGATGCCGGCTGCATAGCCCTTGCCCACGTTGCGACCGTAATAAACCACGCGCACATTGTCCACCGTGTAGGGAATAAGGTTTGACAACGCCTTGTAATACGTCTCCACCGTGAAACGGAAGGGGCGGTCGAAGAGGCGGAACGTGTAGTCGCTGCCGAGCACGAAGTGAATGGAACGCTGCGACTTGATGTTGCGGTTGAGGTTCACGGTCGCCGCGCCGTGGAAGAGCGTCGTGTCGCGTATCTCCTTGTAGAAGGGTGCCTGATAGTAGAAGCCCGTGGCGAAGCGGAACGTCCACTTCTCTGCCTTGGCGGGCAGGAAGCCCACAGACAGGCGCGGCGAAACGAGCGTCTCTTTGTTCCAGTCCCACGACGTGAGGCGCAGGCCGTAAGTGAGGTTAAACAATCCCGCCTTCGTCTTGAAGCGCCACGTGTCCTGCGCAAAGGCGTTCCAGCGGTTGTTGGAGAGGTCGCTCTTGGCACGCAGACTGTAAATGAGCGAGAGCACGTCCTCGTCGTAAGGCAGGGAGTAGCCCATAGAATCGCGCATCTCCCACTCGCGGGCGTTTTCCTTGATGCTTTGCCGCTGCCATTCCACGCCGGCCTGCAAGGTGTGTCCCTTGAAGCGCGTGCGGAATTTCAGAGCCGTGTTGAACACTTTGGCACGCAGGCGGTTGCGGGCGTGTTCCATGTAAGTGCCCACGCCGAAATAGTCGGCGGAAATGGCATCTTCGAGCCAGTATTCGCCGCTAATGTCGTAGGTCTCCTCTTCGCGCGTGGTGAACGAGGAGCATTGCAGGGCGAGGAAGGTTTCAGGATTGAAATGATGCGTGAGCGTGGCGGAGCCGAAAAGCGTTCGGAAAGCGTCCTGCTCCTTGCCGTCGAAATAAACCTTGAACGACTTGGCATTTTCCATCGTACCGAACTTCGTTTCGCGCTCCTTGGGCACGAAATCGTAGCGGTTGTCGCTGATGTTGCCGAGCACATCGAGCGACCACCGCTTGTTGGGCCGCCAGGAAAAGAACGCCTGCCCGTCGAGGAAGTTCGGGCGGTATTCGGCATCGGTGTCGAGCGTGCCGAGCAGGTAGCGCGTGGTCTTGTAGCGCAGCGAGGCCATAAGGCTCACGTGCTTATTGCCCCAGCCCACGTAGCCGCCGGCTCCGAGGGCGGAAGCCTGCACTGAGGCTTCAAACTCTTGCGGACGCTTGTAGGTGATGTCTAAGACCGACGACATCTTGTCGCCGTAGCGCGCCTCGAAACCGCCGGAAGAGAAGTTGATGCTTTCCACCATGTCGGGGTTGATTATCGAAAGCCCCTCTTGCTGCCCCGAGCGCACGAGCATCGGGCGATACACCTCCACACCATTAATATATACGCAGTTTTCGTCGAACGAGCCGCCGCGCACGTTGTATTGCGAGGACAGTTCGTTGTGGGTCGATACGCCGGCCTGCGTGGCAATGATTTCCTCAATGGCGTTGCCCGTGGTGGAGGGCATGAGCTTCGTGTCGGGCACGGCGATGCGCTCCGTAGAACCGAGCCTCAGGGCTTGCGCCTTGACCACCGCCTCGCCGAACTCCTGCATGCCAAACGGCGGCAGCACTACGTCGATGCGCACCGAGTCGCCCGGTGAGCGCACAAAGCGTTTGCGCGTTTCGTAGCCTATCATCGAGAACACCACGGTCACCGTGTCGGCCTTGCTGCAATAGAGCGAGTATTCGCCTTTAAGGTTCGTGACGGTCAGAGCCGCCTGTCCTTTCACCTTGACACTGGCCAACTCTATCGGCGCACCTGCATCGTCCTTCACTGTGCCGAACACGCGGCAGCGGCCTCCGTCGCTCTGCGCAAAGAGCAGCGAGGGAAGCGTCAGCAACGCGGTCCACAGCAAAAGCCGAAAGGCAGGGATTATATTTTTGGAATTATAAAAAAACATCTTTTAGAATGGCATTTCCTCGGGCGGCGGCACGGGGAAGGGGTCTTCGCTTGCGGGAGGCGCGGCGTTGATTTTCGAGCCGATGGCCTCCTCTGCGCCGGCGGCGGGGATATAATTGTCGTCCTCGGGATTTTCAAATCGGGCAAACTTTCCTTTGAAGCGCAGGCGCACGTCGCCCACCGAGCCGTTACGGTGCTTGGCGATGATGATTTCGGCCATGCCGCGCAGGTCGCGCCCCTTGTTGTCGGAGTAAAGATGATAATACTCGGGGCGGTGGATAAAGAGCACCATGTCGGCATCTTGCTCGATGGCGCCCGATTCGCGCAGGTCGGAGAGTTGCGGACGCTTGCCTTCCAAACCCTCACGCCCTTCCACGCCACGGTTGAGCTGCGAGAGAGCGAGGATAGGGATATTCAGTTCCTTGGCAAGGCCTTTGAGCGATCGGCTAATCTTGGAAACTTCCTCCTGACGGCTGCCAAACTGCATGCCCGAGGCGTTCATGAGTTGCAAATAGTCGATCATGATGAGCTTCACGCCGTGCTCGCGCACGAGGCGGCGGGCTTTCGTGCGCAGCTCGAAGACCGAGAGCGACGGCGTGTCGTCCACGTAAAGCGGCTTGCCGATAAGGTCTTTCACCTTATAGTCCAGCTGTCCCCACTCGTAGGGCGCGAGCTGTCCGCTCTTGATTTTCTCGCCCTCAATCTCGCAGACGTTCACTATCATGCGGTTCACTAATTGCACGTTCGCCATTTCGAGCGAGAAGAAGGCCATAGGAATGTTTTGGTCCACGGCGATATTCTTCGCCATGCTTAGCGCAAAGGCGGTCTTACCCATTGCCGGGCGTGCGGCGAGGATAACGAGGTCGGAGTTTTGCCAGCCGGAGGTTATCTTGTCCAACTCGTGGAAGCCGCTGGCGATGCCGCTCAGGCCGTCGCCGTGCGAGGCCGCCTTTTGCAGCATGTCGTAGGCTTCCTTGATGACGGGGTCGATCTGCGTGTAGTCCTTTTTAAGGTTCTTCTGCGAAATCTCGAACAGTCCGCCCTCGGCTTCCTGCATGAGCTTGTCGATGTCCTGCGTCACGTCGAACGCCTTTTCTTCAATGCCGCTCGTATAGGTGATGAGGGCGCGCGCCGTGGCTTTCTGCGCGATGATGTTGGCGTGGTACTCGATGTGGGCCGACGAAAGCACCATGCCGCTCAGCGCTGTGATGTAAGGCGCGCCGCCGGCTTCCTCAATCTTGCCCATGCGTTGCAGTTTGTCCGTGACGGTAAGGATATCGACGGGCTGGTTCTCTACGTTGAGGCTTTGGATGGCTTCGTAAATGATTTGGTGGCGGGGGTCGTAGAAACTTTGCGGCTGCAAAATCTCATTGACCCGGAAATAAGCGTCGCGCTCTATGAGCAGTGCGCCGATAACTGCTTTTTCGAGGTCCACGGCCTGCGGTTGCAGGCGGCCTTCCGTTTCTGGCGCGGGCTTGCTGCGCCGCGAGCTTTTGCTGGAATTATGTGGAGGCATATATTATTATTGTATACGTGTTATCAGATGAAATGAAATAAATTGGAATTGCCAAAGTAGGGGCGTTTTGCAAAACGCCCGCCGAGTGCGCCGCAGGGTTCTTATCAATAAAGGCAATCATTTTTATCGGGCGTTTTGCAAAACGCCCCTACTCGTGAGACCTTATTATTCCCCCGCCTGCCTTTCGTAGCAACCCATATCGGGGGCTTCGTCGGCGAGGCGGTTTTTGCCCAGCCGGTCTTCGGGATAGGTGAGTGCGGAAAGCTCGGCGTTGGCCTTGTTGAGCGCGCGCGAGGTGGGCGAAAGGTTGAATTTGTAAATCAGCTGCGCATCGTCAAACGCAGGCTCGAAGCCGGCGGCGCGGTCGGCGGAGGTGCGTCCGTCGCCGTCCCACAGGCAGTCCACGAGCCGCGCGTCCTCGTAAGGCGGCGTATTGAGCAGGCAGTTGAAGAAGCGGTACTCGAAAGCGTCCTCCGTATATGCCGAGTGGTTGCCCATGATATCGTCGTCCTTATTACCCGTTACGATGCAGTTGATAAAGTCGAGGCGTTCGAGCGGTGTGCGCTGCGCTCCGAGGAAGTTGGAGAAATCGAGCGCCACGCCGTATCCGCCCGTAAAGGGATAGAAGCGGGCAATCGTGCAATGGGCAAACGTGTTGTCGCCGCCGTGCAGTTCCACGCAGTTGCCGCCGGCGTTGGTGATTTGGCAGTTGCCCACGTAGATGTTTGCCATCGTGGCGGTGAAGCAGTTGTTTGTGGCGTTGTGCAGGATAGAGTTTTCCATCACGAGTTTCTCGCGTGTCAGGTCGTCGCCCGCTTCGAGCGTCAGCCCCGTCTTGGAACTGTGCAGGTCGAGGTAGTTGATGTAGTTTCCATAGCTTTGCGCTTTCAGCGTCACGCCGCCCCATTGTCCCGGAACGCGGTCATAAGGCTGCCCCTCAAACATATTTTCAAAACGGTCGCCGCGCATCACCACGGGCTTGTCCAGCGTGCCGAGCACGAGCAGCGTGCCGTAGACGATGAGCCGCGCCTCGCCGTGGAAGTACAGCCTTGCGCCGGCGGGCAGCGTGAGCGTCGCGCCCTCTGCCACAACGAGGCTGTCCTTGATGCGGTAGGGGCGGGCGGCATCGAGCGTGCGGTCTTCCGTAATCGGGGTGTTCGGCAAATTGATGACCGACTGCCCCGTGGCGGTGAGCTTCACCTTTTGCACTGCGCCGCCGCCTGTCTGGAACACGAGGTAGTCCTCGTGGCGCACCGGCTCGTCTGTGTCGAGTTGCGGCGGGTTGGCAAAGAGGTAAACCATGATGCTGTCCTTACCCATTACTTCAAAGTCCGTGGCACTGCCGCCCGCGAGCGGCGTACCGTCTACATTCACCTTGAACGCCGAGCCTGCGCCGCCTTCGAGGTAGACGCTCGGCAGGGCAATGGTCTTGTCGGTGGGGTTGTAGGCGGTGAGGCGCACCGTTCCCGTA
>JBJEAH010000142.1:0-1704 GCA_051868815.1 Alloprevotella sp. | reverse complement strand
ATTGAACCGGCGCACGAAACGCAGGAAGGCATTTTCTTTGCTATGCCATTCGCCGCAATGCCAAAGAGCCGCCTCCACCACACGTCCGAACCCATACTTACCGCCACGGCGCGAGGTTTCTGCACGTTGTGCCTCCGGGAAGTTTTGGTAGATAATTTTCAAATCGCGCACCCACTTAGGATCCGAGAAATTGTGGAAGGCTGCATGTTGTGCCAAGAAGAGCCAACGGTCCACGGCTTCCAAACGTCCTCCTGAGATGCGCTGCAAGGCATCTTCGTTGAACGCCCCAACGGTGCGCGAAAAGAATTTCTTGGTCACCAATGCCGTATGAATGTCCACGTTCACCTTTGTCCGCACATTTGAGAGCAGAGACACTTTACGCTTGGCGGCAAGCGCTTCGGGACGGAGCGAGAACTCAAATTCAAGGCGATAACTCCCCTCGCCTGTCAGGTCGTTTGCCAGTCGGCGGCAATCTTCCTCTGAAAAGCAGAGCAGGTCTATGTCGCGTACCGGTCGGTCAAAGCGTTCGGCATAGACCGTTTGCAGCAGGTCAATGCCTTTAATCGGCACCACCTCAATGCCCAATGTCTCCGCCCGCCTTGCAATCCATTCGTAGTTGTCCTGTACGAGCAGAGTGCGCACCATATCTGCCTCGCCCGTTGGCACACAGACTTTATTATGAAGACTATTATTCATATAAATGCTCTATTATTGGCTATATTCGTCTTTTTTAAGTGGTATACTGTTGCTTCCCAAAAACGTAATTTGAGAGGTGTTTTGATACAGAAAGCCCGAAGTCCGTAAAGCGAACTTCGGGTATTCTGTTTAGATGGTTTAGAATTTATGGATTACGAGGCCGCTGCGCAGTTTAGGCTCGAACCAGGTTGCCTTGGGCGGCATGATTTTGCCGCTGTCGGCAATGTTCATGATTTGCTCCATCGTGACGGGGTGGAGGGCAAGGGCGAGTTTCATCTCGCCGCTGTCTACGCGCTGCTGCAACTCGCCGAGGCCGCGCAGGCCGCCCACGAAGTCGATGCGTTTGTCGCTGCGGAGGTCCTTGATGCCTAAGAGTTCGTCGAGGATAAGGCGCGAACTGATGTCTACGTCGAGCACGCCGATGGGGTCGGTTGGGTCAAATGTGCCGGGCTTGGCTTTGAGGCTGTACCACGTGCCTTCGAGATAGAGCGAGAACTCGTGCTGCTCCTGCGGGCGATAAGGCTCGGCTGTCTTTGCCTCCACGATGAAGTTCTTAGTTAAAGCTTCGAGAAACTCTGCCGCCGTGCGCCCGTTGAGGTCTTTGACGAGGCGGTTGTAGTCGAGAATGGTAAGCTGGTCGGCAGGGAAGCACACGGCCATATAATAATTGTATTCCTCCGCGCCCGTATTCTGCGGGTTGGCTTTTGCCCGCTCCGCGCCTACAAGGGCGGCGGCTGCGCTGCGGTGGTGCCCGTCGGCGATATAGAGGCTGTCCATACGGGCAAAGGCGTCGGTGATGATTTGCTGGTCTGCCTTGTCGGCAATCACCCAGAACTGATGGCGGAAGCCGTCGCCGGGAGCCACGAAGTCGTATTCGGGCTGCGCGGCGGTTACCTTGTCGGTGAGGGCGGCAAGGGCGGCATCGGGCTTGTAAGCGAGAAAGACCGGCTCGATGTTGGCGCTGGTGCGGCGCACGTGCTTCATGCGGTCTTCTTCCTTGTCGCGAGA
>JBJEAH010000141.1:0-9493 GCA_051868815.1 Alloprevotella sp. | reverse complement strand
CGCCAAATTTTACAATCTGAAATCTGCTAGTTGAACTTGCGAAACTTAAATTATTTATTTAATGCCCCGGCCATCGAGGGCGGCGGCGTAGCGGCGGGCGTTGGCGAGGTGTTCGGCGTAGGTGGCGGCAAAATTGTGCGTGCCGGAGAAGTCTTCCTTGGCACACATATATATATATGGGTGTCTGGCGTAGTTGAGCACGCTTTCTACCGAAGATTTCGACGGAAGGCAGATGGGACCGGGCGGCAGCCCCTCAACGCGATAGGTATTGTAGGGACTCTCCACGGTGAGATGCTCGTGGAGAATGCGGCGCAGGTCGAAACGGCGCAGGGCAAACTTAACGGTGGGGTCGGCCTGGAGCTTCATGCCCTGACGCAGGCGATTGATGTACATGCCCGCCACCATGGGCTTCTCTGCCTCGTTGGCGGTTTCCTGCTCCACGATGGAGGCGAGGGTGACTACCTCATAAGGCGACAGGCCTGCCTCGCTGGCTTTGGCGAGACGCGCGTCGGTCCAAAAGCGCCGGTAGTTTTTCTGCATCCTTCCCAGCACGGTTTTCGGCTCTACTGTCCAGAAAAATTCATACGTATCGGGGATAAAGAGACAAGGCAGCGTGGCGGTGTCTACTCCATACTCTTTCAGCCGGACCGTATCTCTGAAAAGCGCGATCCACTCGGCGGAGTCGGTTTGCAGGTTGGCGCCGAGCTTTGCCGCCAAGGCCTCCACGGTACGCAGCGAGGCGGGAATGACGAGGCGCACGGGCGTTTGCTGTCCGGCGCGGAGGCGGCGGAAGAGGCGGTAGATGCTCGTGCCCGGATCTATGTCGTAGCGGCCGGGATGCACATGCGCGGCATAGCCGCTTACGGCCATGAAACCGCGCAGCCCGAGCACGGAGAAGGGTTCGCCGGCTGCGCCGGCCTTATGCAGCACGGAGTCGGGCGTGTCGTCGGCATCGACAAAGAGCGAAACGGTTTGCCCCGTGCGGTTGGCGGAGATAAATCCCAGCGACACGCCGCCGGCCAAAATCGCGAGGCAGAGTGCGGCGAGGATAAGTAATTGTTTTTTCTTCTTTGAGTTCATTTTTCTTACGGCAAAGGGCGTGGTTGGCCCCGTTTGCGCAGCAAAAGTACGCTTTTCTGCACGAAAAACGCTTTTATGTGAATAAAACCCCACTTTCAAGGCAGAAAATCTATATTTTATTACTACTTTTGCACAAAACCGTGCACAATGTGCGGCTTTTTTTCGTTTATCTCATCCAAAACCTACGATGAAACAATATCAAGACTTCGTCGGCATCATCGCGGAAAGCATTAAGAAAAACTGGGATCTCGATGCGCTGACCGACTATCAGGGAGCAACGTTGCAGTATAAGGACGTTGCCCGCAAAATCGAGAAGCTCCACATTCTTTTTGAAAATGCAGGCGTAAAGCCCGGCGACAAAATCGCGCTCTGCGGGCGTAACAGCGCCTGCTGGGCCACGGCTTTCCTCGGCGTGCTTACTTACGGCGCGGTGGCCGTGCCTATCCTCCACGAGTTTAAGGCGGCGCAGGTCCACAACATCGTGAACCATTCGGAGTCGAAGCTGCTCTTCGTAGGCGATATGGTATGGCCGGAACTGAATGCTGACGAGATGCCGGCGCTCGAAGGCATCATCAATATTCCCGACTACTCGCTCCTCGTGAGCCGCACCGTACTTCTCACCGAAGCCCGCGAGCACCTCAACGAATTCTTCGGCAAGAAATATCCGAAGTTTTTCCGCAAAGAGCATGTGAACTACAACATAACCGCCGGAGCGGACGACCTCGCGCTCATCAACTACACGAGCGGCACGACGAGCAACTCCAAGGGCGTCTTGATACCCTACCGCGCCCTTTGGTCGAACCTCGAATTTGCCTACGAGGTGCTCGGCGCGAACGTTCGCCAGGGCGACAACGTGATTTCGATGCTGCCGCTGGCGCACATGTATGGCATGGCCTTCGAGTTTATATTCGAGTTTATGAATGGTTGCCATGTGTACTACCTCACACGTATTCCCTCGCCCAAAATCGTGCTTAAAGCCTTCGGCGAAATCAAGCCCGCCATCGTTATCTCCGTGCCTCTCATCATCGAGAAGATCATCAAGAAAAACGTGCTGCCGAAATTGCAGACGCCCAGCATGAAGGTGCTGCTCAAGCTGCCCATCATCAGCACGAAAATCCGCGAACGCATCCGCGAAAGCCTCGTGCAGGCCTTCGGCGGCAACTTCTACGAAATCATCGTGGGCGGCGCGGCGTTCAACAGCGAGGTGGAAAATCTTCTGCACAAAATCGGCTTCAACTACACCGTAGGCTACGGCGCCACGGAGTGTGCCCCGATTATCAGTTACGAGGACTGGCACAACTTTGCTCCCGGCTCGTGCGGAAAAGCCGCGCCGCGCATGGAAGTACGTATCAACAGCGCAGACCCTGCAAACGTGCCAGGAGAAATCCTCGCGCGTGGCACGAACACGATGCTCGGATATTTCAAAAACCCGGAGGCAACGGCGCAGACGCTCGACAAGGACGGCTGGTACCACACGGGCGATCTCGGCGTGATGGACGCAGAAGGCAACATCTACATTCGCGGACGCATCAAGAACATGCTGCTTGGCGCATCGGGTCAAAACATCTACCCGGAGGAAATCGAGGATAAGCTCAACACGCTTGCCTACGTGGCGGAAAGCATCGTTATCCAGAAAAACGAAAAGCTCTACGCGCTCATCTATCCCGACTATGAAGAAGCCGAGAAAAACGGGCTGGACGAAAATGGCCTTAACGAAGTGATGGAGCAAAACCGCAAGGAACTCAACACAATGGTGGCAGCCTACGAGCAGATATCGGGTTTCAAACTCTACAAGGAAGAATTTGAGAAAACGCCCAAGCGCAGCATCAAGCGCTTCCTTTATGAAAACGCCGAAATCTGATTGGGGCTACTTCATCTACCATACATATATATAATATAGCATGCAACAACCACCCGCGACCCCTGAAGTGCAGCCGATGGTGCTGCGATCGGAAGGGTTGATAAAGAAATACGGCAAGCGCACCGTGGTAAACGGCGTCAGCTTCGACGTGAAACAAGGAGAGATAGTGGGATTGCTCGGGCCGAACGGCGCGGGCAAGACCACTTCTTTTTATATGACCACAGGGCTCGTGGTGCCAAACGGCGGCCGCATCTTCCTCAACAATGAGGAGATTACAAAAGACCCCGTTTATATGCGCGCCAAAAAA
This sequence comes from Alloprevotella sp., assembly GCA_051868815.1. Lineage (GTDB taxonomy): Bacteria > Bacteroidota > Bacteroidia > Bacteroidales > Bacteroidaceae > Alloprevotella. Next base: position 6,245 of record JBJEAH010000141.1, on the reverse strand, counting down.
GGCATCGGCTACCTCGCTCAGGAGGCCTCCGTGTTCCGCAAGATGAGCGTGGAAGACAACATTGCCTCCGTGCTCGAAATGACGGGCCGCCCCAAGGAATACCAGCGCGAGAAGCTCGAAAGCCTCATCGCCGAGTTCCGCCTGCAAAAGGTGCGCAAAAACCTCGGCGACCAGCTCTCCGGCGGCGAGCGCAGGCGCACCGAGATTGCCCGCTGCCTCGCCATCGACCCGAAGTTCATCATGCTCGACGAACCCTTCGCCGGCGTGGACCCGATTGCCGTGGAAGACATCCAGTACATCGTTTGGAAACTCAAAGACCGCAACATCGGCATTCTCATCACCGACCACAACGTGGAGGAAACGCTCTGCATCACCGACCGCGCCTACCTGCTCTTCGAGGGCCGCATTCTCTTTGAAGGCAAGCCCGAGGAACTGGCCGAGAACCAGGTGGTGCGCGACAAATATCTTACCAACAGCTTTAAGTTGCGCAAGAAAGATTTCCAGCTCATCGGCCAGCAAAAAGGCATGTAAGCGGAACGTCTCGCGCTGATTTGTTTTTCCCTTAAATCTTTCATTAAAAAAAATGCTCTCCCCTATCCTATTCGCCCTCGCAGCCGCTGCCACGCCCGACACTGTGGCGGTGCAGACGGCTTACGCCACAGAACCTTATGCGCTCATCGCGCCCTATCAAACCGAAGAGCGCAACTTCAACGGCAAGACCTTTGACGTGAAAGACGCGCTTGCCGACAACGAACGCCTCGCCACGGCCGACGTGGCCACACCCCTGACCCTCCGCAAAGGCGATGCCCTCGGCGGAGGCGACTACGCCGCGCTGCGCGTCATCAAGTTCCGCCTCACCGCCGAACGCTTCACGAAAGTGAAACTCGTCGTCAAGACGCTCGCCAACCACAAGGTCTTCGTGGACGGCACCGACCACACGGGCAAGGACATCCTGCTCACGCCGGGCGAGAAGACCGTGACCATGCTGGCGCTGACGAAGAAGGAAGACAAGGACAGTTTCAACGTGAGCATCATCGGCGAGCACGCCGCCGCGCTGACCGTAAACGCGGAAGGCAAACACCCTTATTCTATGGCGGATATGTCGCTCGGCGAAAACATTTATTCTGTATCGCTTTCGCGAAAAGGCACTTACCTCATCACGTCTTACTATTGCACGAAGCCCGACGGGTCGGGCGTTTACCGCACCGTGCTCACCGAGACGAAGAGCGGCAGGGAACTGCGCCGCGTGGAGGGCGTGCCGACGTGGAAATGGCTGGCCAGCCGCGAGGCGTTCTACTTCACGCGCAATGCCGCCAAGGGCAAGGAACTCGTGACCTGCGACCCCGCCACGGGGCGCGAGGAAATCATGGCGCAAGGCTTGCCCGACGGGTCTTACACGCTCTCGCCCAACGAGGACTACATCATCATCAACAAGAGCACCGACGGCGACAAGGACAAAACGCCCGACCTGAAAAGACTGAGGCAGCCCGACGACCGCATGCCCGGCTGGCGCAACCGCAACTCGCTCTACAAATACGACTTCAAGACCCACGCCCTCACGCGCCTCACCTTCGGCGAGCATAGCGTGTGGCTCAGCGACATTTCGAGCGACGGGCGCAGCCTTTTGCTCACTTTCAACCATTTCGACCCCACGAAAGCGCCCTTCGACCGCAAGACGCTGGTGCGCATGGACGTTGCCACGGCAAAAGTAGACACGCTGCTCAGCGACACGACCTTTATATCCAACGCCAAGTTCTCGCCCGACGGCTCTGCCTTGCTTATCTCCGCCTCGCCGGCGGCTTTCGGCGGCATTGGCGCGGAGGTTAAAGCGGGACAAACGCCGCAAGCCTTCGACCATCGCCTCTATCTCTACGACATCGCCGCGAAAAAGGCCACGCCGCTGCTGCGCAACTTCGCGCCCTCGGTGGGCAGCTACCTTTGGGCCAAGGGCGACGGCAACATCTACTTCAAAGCCGCCGACGGCTGCAACGAAAGCCTCTTCCGCCTCAACCCCAAGACGCTGCGCGTGGAGAAATTCGCGCTGCCCATAAGTGTCGTGGAGAGCTTCTCCATTTCGAGCGACGAGCGCACGCCGCGCCTCGTGTTCAAGGGGCAGACCGGCGAGCGTTCCCGCGAGATGTTCCTCTGCACCCTCTCTTCCGCAACGCCTAAATGCACACGCATCGGCGAGGTAAACTTTGATCGCATCGCCGCCGAGGCAGCCATTGGCACGTGCCACGACTGGGCGTTCAAATCCTCACGCGGCGACAGCATCAACGGCTTCTACTTCCTGCCGCCCAACTTCGACGCCGCCAAGAAATATCCCCTGCTCGTCTACTACTACGGCGGCTGCACGCCCACTACCAAGCAGCTCGAATTTATCTATCCCCTGCAAGTATTCGCCGCACAGGGCTACGTGGTGTATGTCTGCGAGCCGAGCGGCTGCATCGGCTATGGGCAGGAATTTGCCGCCCGCCATGTGGGCACTTGGGGCAATGAGTCGGGCGACGACATCATTGAAGGCACTAAGACCTTCCTTGCCGAGCATCCTTATGTCGATGCCAAGCGCGTGGGCTGTATGGGCGCGTCTTACGGCGGCTTTATGACGCAGTACCTGCAAACGCGTACCGACCTCTTCGCCGCAGCCGTGTCGCACGCCGGCATCAGCAATATCGCCTCTTATTGGGGCGGCGGCTACTGGGGCTACTCTTACGGCGAGTGCGCCCAGTACGGCAGCTATCCTTGGAACAACCCCGACATGTATGTCAAGCAGTCGCCGCTCTTCAACGCCGACAAAATCCACACGCCCCTGCTCCTGCTCCACGGCACCGTGGACACCAACGTGCCTACCACGGAGAGCCAGCAACTCTTCAACGCCTTGCGTATCCTCGGCCGCGAGGTTAGTTATGTGCAGGTAGACGGAGAGAACCACGTAATCGGTAACTTCAAGAAGCGCATGACGTGGCAAAACGTCATCTTCGCCTGGTTCGCCAAATATCTGAAAGGCGAGCCCGAATGGTGGAACGAGCTTTATCCCACAAACAACTAATCCGTTGCCGCCGCCCGCTATGAAACGCCTGCTCCGCCTGTCACTGCTGCCGCTCCTCTCGATAGCCTTGGCATTTTCCTGCCAGAAAATCGAACTGCCCGATAGCACCTCCGACGAGAGTACGCAGGACGCAGCGGGCGGCGGCAATGGTGCTTCTCCCTCCCTCGACACTAGCAACGCGCTCACCGTGGCAGAAGCCCAGCTTTTACCAGCCGACGGCAGCGAGGTGGTCATCAAGGGCTACATCGTTGGTTATACAACAACCTCGATGAACTACCCCTCGTTCTCTATCCCCGACGACAAGCCGAACACCAACATGCTGCTCTCTGATAATCCCGACGAGTACGACGAACTGTGCTGCCTGCCCGTTGAACTGCCCACGACGGGCAAAAACTTGCGCGGCCTGCTCAACCTTTACGACCACCCCGAATATTTCAACCAGTACATCGCCATTCAGGGCACGCTGACCACCTATTTCCGCGTTAACGGACTGAAAAGCCCCACGGCATTCGCCTTTATCACCCCTCCCGGAAATAGCGGCGGCGGCAATGAAAGCGGCGAGGGTGACGGAGATGAGGAAGACAAACCGGGAGACGGCGGCGACGGGGAAGAGGAAAAACCGGACAACCCCCAAACTGGCGATAAAAACTATCCGCAAATCAGCGATTCCCTCACTATCATAGCAGGAAGATGACTTTTTTTCGGGAAATTGTTTGGCAGGTTGAAAAAATCCTTGTACTTTTGCACTGCTTTCCGATAAGGAAACGCGCAAGGAAGTTTGGGTGAGTGGCTGAAACCACCAGTTTGCTAAACTGACGTACGGGTTTAACCGTACCGGGGGTTCGAATCCCCCAGCTTCCGCACCAAGGCGCTTTCATCTAACGGTTAGGATACATGCCTCTCACGCATGGTATACGGGTTCGATTCCCGTAGGCGCTACTCAAAGGTTAGAAAGAAAAGGATTGATAACGACTTAAACCCGTATCAATCCTTTTTTCTTTAATAAGTTTTCGGGCGTATGACTTGCAACGCACGGATATATTTTATGCGTTGGTTGGATTAGGAATTAATAATGATAAGGTATTGACTGCCTGGAAGGCAGTACGGAGCGAAGCGACGATAACCGGGGACGCAGTCCTCGGTGGAGGCAATTGCACAAGTTCTGCCTGGAAGGCAGTACGCCTGTGGCGATGTAAAGAGTGCATGTCCTGTGGCGTAGTGCCTTCCAGGCACATCGTCTTCGCTTCGCCCACCGGGCACTTCGTACCCGGTTATCGTCGCTACGCTCCGTAGTGCCTTCCAGGCACTTAACACTAAAATTAACCAACAGGTATATATATAATATTGTATGGCACTTGTTTCCCCCTCCCTGCTTTCTGCCGACTTCGGCAACCTGCAACGCGACATCGAGATGCTCAATAGTGGCGCGTGCGACTGGTTTCACCTCGACGTGATGGACGGCGTGTTTGTTCCCAACATATCTTTCGGCTTCCCCGTTATGGAAGCCATGGCACGCGCAGCGCAGAAGCCGCTCGACGTTCACCTCATGATCGTGGAGCCGCAGAAGTTCCTGCCGCAAGTAAAGGCGCTGGGCGCAAAAGTAATGAACGTACACTATGAGGCCTGCACGCACCTGCACCGCGTGGTGCAGCAAATCAAGGACGCGGGCATGATGGCGGGCGTGACGCTCAACCCGCACACGCCGGTCTGCGTGCTCGAAGAAATTGCAGCCGACCTCGACCTCGTGATGCTCATGTCGGTCAATCCCGGCTTCGGCGGACAGAAGTTTATCGGGCACGCCGTCGACAAGACGCGCCGCCTGCGCGAACTCCTCGACCGCAGAGGCTCGAAAGCCCTTATTGAAATAGACGGCGGCGTGAACCGCGAGACAGGCAAACTGCTGGTAGATGCCGGTGCCGACGTGCTCGTGGCGGGCAGTGCCATTTTCAAAGCCCCCGACCCCGAGGCCGAAGTCCTCGCCCTGAAAGCACTCACAAGGTAGTTTTTATTTCCCAACCACAAAATGCTGACAATTCCTCCCCTGATTACTGAAACGGAACGCGGGCTTTTGCAAAATCTCATTGCAAACGCCAAGCGCATACTCATTTGCGGGCACCGCGGCCCCGACGGCGACGCTGTGGGCTCCGCGCTCGGGTGGGCAGATTATCTGAAACGCCTTGGCAAAGAGACGGTCATTATGATGCCCAATCCCTTCCCCGATTTCCTGCGCTGGCTGCCCGGCATTCAGGACATCTCCTTCTATATGCGCCACGAGGCGGAGGCGGCGCAGACGATTAAAAACTGCGACCTCGTGTTCTGCCTCGACTTCAACGCGCTCCACCGCCTTATGGAAATGGGCGATATGATTGCCGCCCACGACGCGCCGCGCGTCATCATCGACCACCACCTCAATCCCGACCGCAACGCCGCCGCACTCACCATTTCGCATCCGCAAATGTGCTCCACCTGCGAGGTAGTGCTGCGCCTGCTGCTGCAACTCGGCGGCTACGAGGATATGGGCAGCCGCGCCGCCGCTGCGCTCTACACGGGCATGATGACCGACACGGGCGGCTTTACCTACAATTCCAACAGCCCGGAAATCTACCAACTCATCAGCCTCCTGCTGGCAAAAGGCATCGACAAGGACAAGATTTACCGCAACGTCTTCAACACCTACTCGGAGTCGCGCCTGCGCCTCACGGGATATATCCTCTACAAAAAGCTCGACTTCTACCAAGACCGCCGCGCCTCGATCTTCACCCTCACGCGCAGCGAAATGACGCGCTTCAACTTTATACGCGGCGATGCCGAGGGACTGGTGAATATGCCGTTGCAGGTAAAGGGCATGCGCCTTAGCATTTCCCTGCGCGAGGACACGGAGCGCGACGTGGTGCGCGTGAGCCTGCGCAGCGTGGACGACTTTCCCTGCAACAAGATGGCGGAAGAGTTTTTCAACGGCGGCGGCCACCTCAACGCCTCCGGCGGCGAACTGCCCTTTCCCCTTTCCGAAGCCGTCAAAACTGCCGAGCGCGCCATCGAGGCTTACGCCCATTTGCTTTAAGCGAGTTTCAAATCTGAATATAGCACTTTGCCAACCGGCGGCACCACCGGGCGGGTTTTGGCGAAACGGGGTTTTCGTCTTATCTTTGCATCAGCAAAAAGAGGAAGAGCGCAGGCTTTTCCTCTTTTCTCGTTT
>JBJEAH010000140.1:0-9559 GCA_051868815.1 Alloprevotella sp. | reverse complement strand
TATTTTTTTCCTTTCTCCTTGATATTTTTTCCTATCTGCGCAGAAATTTTTTGTTACAAACTTTGTAACGCTTGTTACAAAGTTTGTAATACGTGTTACAAAGTTTGTAATACATGTTACAAAGTTTGTAACAAAAAATATCTCCGAGAAAATAAAAACGGTCATATAGGACCATAAAAATTTTCTGCGCAGAAAGGGAAAATTATCTCCGTGAGTGTGAAAATCATCTTAGCGGATAGTTCGGAGAAATAAGCAGGGAATAAGAACAAGCCCGTTTTGCGGCGAACGCTACAACCCGCAAGTCCGCAATAGAGGCAATAAAAAATCTATTTGCCCCTTTTCTTATAAGATAGTGCGCTTTCTTCGGAAAAATTTACGTACTTTTGCAGAAAGCAAACCAATCGAGTTTACCGCAAACTATGGAAACGCTCAAACACGAATGCGGAGTGGCCATGATAAGGCTGCTCAAACCGCTGAACTACTACGAAGAAAAATACGGCTCTTGGATGTACGGTCTCAACAAGCTCTATCTCATGATGGAGAAACAGCACAACCGGGGGCAGGAAGGCGCAGGACTGGCCTGCGTGAAAATGGAAGCCGCGCCGGGCGAGGAATTTATGTTTCGCGAACGGGCGTTGGGCGGAGGCGCCATTCAGGAAATCTTTGCGGAAGTTCACGGCAAAATCGGCAGTTTCTCTCAGTCCGAACTCCACGACGCGGACTTCGCCGCACGCCATATTCCCTTTGCGGGCGAAATATACATGGGCCACTTACGGTATTCCACTACCGGCAAAAGTGGCCTTTCGTATGTCCATCCCTTCCTGCGCCGCAACAACTGGCGCGCCAAGAACCTCTGCATCTGCGCCAACTTCAACATGACGAACGTGCCGGAAATCTTCAACGAGATAGCCGTGAAGGGTCAGCACCCGCGCATGGTGTCGGACACGTACATTCTCCTCGAACAGCTCGGGCACAGGCTCGACCGCGAAAGCGAACGCTGCTTCAACGAGGCCATGGAGCAGGGACTGACAAATACGGACATCACGCGCTACATCGAAGACCACATCAACCTTGCCAACGTGCTCAAACTCTCCGCCCCCGTGTGGGACGGCGGCTACGTGCTTTGCGGCGTGACGGGCAGCGGCGAGATGATGTGCATGCGCGACCCGTGGGGCATCAGACCCGCCTTCTGGTATAAGGACGACGAGATAATGGTGGTGGCATCGGAACGCCCCGTCATTCAAACCTCGCTCGACGTGGAAGCCCACGACGTGCATGAGCTCAAGCCCGGCGAAGCCCTGCTGATGAACAAGCGGGGCGGGCTGCGCACGGAGCAGATACTGCCGGCAGAGCACGTGAAGCCCTGCTCCTTCGAACGCGTGTATTTCAGCCGCGGCTCCGACGTGGACATCTACCGCGAGCGCAAGGAACTGGGGCGGTCGCTCGTCGAGCCTATCCTCAAAGCCGTGAACTATGAACTCGACAACACGGTGCTCAGCTATATCCCCAACACCGCCGAGGCAGCCTATTACGGCATGGTGGAGGGATTTAACGACTATCTCAACCAACAGAAAATCGAAGAGATAAAACGCCTCGGCGGCACTGCCTCCCACGCCGACCTCGAGCGCATCCTCTCGCGCCGCGTGCGTGCGGAAAAGGTGGCGTGGAAGGACATCAAGATGCGCACCTTCATCGCCGAGGGCAACAGCCGCAACGACCTCGCCGCCCACGTGTACGACATCACCTACGGCAGCATCCGGCCGGGCATTGACAACCTCGTGGTGATCGACGACAGCATCGTGCGCGGCACCACGCTGCGCGAGAGCATCATCCGTATCCTCAACCGCCTGCACCCGAAGCGCATCGTGGTGGTGAGCTCCTCGCCGCAGGTGCGCTACCCCGACTACTACGGCATCGACATGGCGATGATGGACGAGTTTATCGCTTTCCGCGCCGCCGTGGCACTGGCACACGAGCGCGGGCTGGCATCGCTGCTCGACGACATCTATCGCCGCTGCAAGGAGCAGGAGCATCTGCCTAAGGAACAGATTATAAACCATGTGCGCGACCTATACGATCAATTCACGGCCAACGAGATATCGGAGAAGATGGTAGAGATGCTGCGCCCCGACGGCGTGACGACGGAAATCCACCTCGTTTACCAAACGCTTGAAGGCTTGCACCGCGCCTGCCCCACGTCGCCCGGCGACTGGTATTTCAGCGGGCACTACCCCACCCCCGGCGGAAATATGCGCATCAACCAGGCCTTTATACATTATTACGAACAACAAGTTGGTTGAATAAAGATAAAAACCAGTAAAAACAGCTTGTTCTGTGTGGGCTGTCGCTTGCCTTATCGGATAGCCCCCGAGCCTGTGAGCCTGTCGGCTCCCGTCTCGCGTCCTATCCGATAAGGCGGCGGTCGGGAACCGCCCGCCCCACACAGAACAAGGAAAAACCATGAAAAACCCATTGCAATGAAATATTTACCGTAGCAATCTCAATAAAGTCAAGGTCTCACGGGTTTTTAATGGTTTTTCCCTTGCGCGTTTGAAGCGGGCGGGCACCGACCGCAGCCGCAGGGATTAAGGGCGAGCGCGGGCCGATTAGGCACGCAGGCTCGGGGTTAAGACCTGCGGCGTGCCCTTGGGCTTCAAACGAAGCAAGCGGTTTTTTTGGTTTTTATCCAATATCATTTGATTAAGTCAACCAACTAGTTACGAACATTCTAAATAATATAAAATGTTAAGCGTGTAAACTCTTTGCACATCATGTAACGCTACCAAATAAAACACAGCCCCTAAATATGAGAAACGTAACCTTAATCCTCAACGACGGCACGCGGTTTCACGGACAGTCTTTCGGATATGAAAGCCCCGTAGCAGGCGAAGTCGTGTTCAACACCGCCATGAGCGGCTACCCCGAAAGCCTCACCGACCCGTCGTATGCCGGGCAGCTGATGACGCTCACCTATCCCCTCGTGGGCAACTACGGCGTGCCGCCCTTTACCAACGATGCCGACGGCCTTGCCAACTTTATGGAGAGCGACCGCATACACGCCTCGGCCATTATCGTAAGCGATTATAGCACGGAATACAGCCACTGGAACGCCTGCGAAAGCCTCGCCGACTGGCTCAAGCGCGAACACGTGCCAGGCATCACGGGCATCGACACGCGCGAACTTACCAAACTGCTGCGCGAGCACGGCGTGATGATGGGCAAAATCGTCTTCGACGACGAGCCGGACAATGTGCCTACGGCGGAATACGAAGGGGTGAACTATGTGGAGAAAGTGTCGTGCAAGGAAGTCATCACTTACCGCAAGGGCGCAGGCCGCCGCGTGGTGCTCGTGGACTGCGGCGTGAAAAACAATATTATCCGCTGCCTGCTGCGTCGCGGCGTGGAAGTGGTGCGCGTACCTTGGGACTACAATTTCAACGAGTTGGAGTTTGACGGCCTTTTCCTTGCCAACGGCCCCGGCGACCCGAACACGGCGGCCAAGACCGTGGAGCACATACGCCAGTTCCTGGCCAACCCGAACGTGCGCCCCTGCATGGGTATCTGCATGGGCAACCAGCTGCTCTCGAAAGCCGCCGGCGCCTCTATCTACAAACTCAAATACGGCCACCGCTCGCACAACCAGCCCGTGCAGCTCTGCGGCACGAACAGGTGCTACGTCACGAGCCAGAACCACGGCTATGCCGTGGACTCCGCCACGCTGCCCAAGGACTGGACGCCATTATTTATAAATATGAACGACGGCTCGAACGAAGGCATCCGCCACAACAGCAACCCGTGGTTCTCCGCCCAGTTCCACCCCGAGGCATGCAGCGGACCGCTCGACACGGATTTCCTCTTCGATGACTTTATAAAGATTTTGTAAGTAAAACAGAGTAAACAAGTGAACGAGACATGTTGAAACGACAACATAGACAACAAGAGACAACTCTTAAACTCTGAAAACGCATCACTTAATATGACGACAACAAAGACAACAGGGCGTATTTTATACGCCCGCCGCGCATGCTGAAAAGACAACTGGAAGTTGTCTGAAGTTGTCTCTGTTGTCGTCAGAATAAAACGATAACTCTGAAAGCAAAGTTGTCAAAAGTTGTCTCTGTTGTCGTCAAAAATAAAACCTCAAATCTCGTCTACTCGTAACTAAATAACCACTATGGAAAAGACCATAAAGAAAGTTTTGCTCCTCGGTTCCGGCGCATTGAAAATCGGCGAAGCCGGCGAATTTGACTACTCCGGCTCGCAAGCCCTCAAAGCGCTGCGCGAAGAAGGCATCGAAACGGTGCTCATCAACCCCAACATCGCCACGGTTCAAACGTCGGAAGGCGTGGCAGACCATATCTACTTCCTCCCCGTCACGCCTTTCTTCGTGGAAGAAGTCATCAAGAAAGAGCAGCCGCAGGGCATCATGCTGGCCTTCGGCGGACAAACCGCACTCAACTGCGGCGTGGAACTTTACCGCCAGGGCATCCTCGAAAAATACGGCGTGCAGGTGCTTGGCACGCCCGTGCAGGCCATTATGGACACGGAGGACCGCGAACTCTTTGTAAACAAACTCAACGAAATCAACGTCAAGACCATACAGAGCGAAGCCTGCGAAAGCATCGAGCAGGCACGCGCCGCCGCCAAGGCACTGGGCTACCCCGTCATTCTGCGTGCCGCCTACGCCCTCGGCGGACTTGGCTCGGGCTTCTGCGACAATGAAGAGGAACTCAACAAACTGGCAGAAAAGGCATTCTCCTTCTCCCCGCAGGTACTCGTGGAGAAGAGCCTGAAAGGCTGGAAAGAAATAGAATACGAAGTGGTGCGCGACCGCTTCGACAACTGCATCACGGTGTGCAACATGGAAAACTTCGACCCGCTCGGCATTCACACGGGCGAGAGCATCGTGATAGCCCCGTCGCAGACGCTCACCAACAACGAGTACCACAAGCTCCGCGAACTGGCCATACGCATCGTGCGCCACATCGGCATCGTGGGCGAATGCAACGTGCAGTATGCCCTCGACCCCGAGTCGGAAGACTATCGCGTGATTGAGGTGAACGCACGCCTCTCGCGCTCCTCCGCCCTCGCCTCGAAAGCCACAGGCTATCCGCTCGCACTCGTGGCAGCAAAGCTCGGACTGGGCTACGGGCTCTTCGACCTGAAAAACTCCGTAACGAAGACCACCACGGCGTTCTTCGAGCCGGCGTTGGACTACGTGGTGTGCAAGATACCGCGCTGGGACCTCGGAAAGTTTCGCGGCGTAGACCGCGAACTGGGTTCGTCGATGAAATCCGTAGGCGAGGTGATGGCCATCGGGCGCACCTTTGAGGAAGTCATACAGAAAGGCCTGCGCATGATAGGCCAGGGCATGCACGGCTTCGTGGACAATAAAGAATTAAAGATAGAAAACGTCGACGCAGCCCTGCGCGAGCCGACCGACAAGCGCATCTTTGTCATCGAAAAAGCCCTGCTGCAAGGCTACACAATCGACCAAATCCACGAACTCACGAAGATCGACAAGTGGTTCCTGCAAAAGCTCCACAACATTCATCTCACCGACCGCGAACTGCACGCCTGCCCCGACCTCGCGCAGCTGAGCCAAGACCTCCTGCGCCGCGCCAAGCGACAGGGCTTCACCGACTTCCAGATTGCCCGCGCCGTGGGACTCGAAAAGACGCAGAGCATGGAGCAGGCCATCATGTCGGTGCGCAACCTCCGCAAGCAATTCGGCATCGTGCCCTGCGTGAAGCAAATCGACACGCTCGCCGCCGAATATCCCGCGCAGACCAACTACCTTTACCTCACCTACAGCGGCACGGCCCACGACATTAAGTTTGAAAACGACAAGAAGAGCGTCGTGGTGCTCGGTTCGGGTGCCTACCGCATCGGCTCGTCGGTAGAATTTGACTGGTGCGGCGTGCAGGCACTCGGCACCATTCGCCGCGAGGGTTACCGCTCCATCATGATCAACTACAACCCCGAGACGGTTTCGACCGACTACGACATGTGCGACCGCCTCTATTTCGACGAGCTGACCTTCGAGCGCGTGATGGATATCCTCGACCTCGAAACGCCCTACGGCGTGATCGTCTCCACCGGCGGACAAATCCCCAACAACCTCGCACTGCGCCTCGACGAGCAGCACGTGCCCCTGCTCGGCACACAGGCCCGCTACATCGACAATGCCGAGGACCGCGAAAAGTTCTCCGAGATGCTCGGGCGCATCGGCGTGGACCAGCCCGAGTGGAGCGCACTTACGTCGATGGAAGACATCAACGAGTTTATCGGCCGCGTAGGCTTCCCCGTGCTCGTCCGTCCCAGCTACGTGCTTTCCGGCGCAGCGATGAACGTATGCTCCAACGAGGAAGAACTGGAACGCTTCCTGCAGCTCGCAGCCAACGTGTCGAAGAAGCACCCCGTAGTGGTGAGCCGCTTCCTGCAGCACGCCAAGGAGGTGGAAATGGATGCCGTGGCGCGCGACGGCGAAATCATCGCCTACGCCATATCGGAGCACATCGAGTTTGCCGGCGTTCACTCCGGCGATGCCACCATACAGTTCCCGCCGCAAAAGCTCTACGTGGAAACGGCACGGCGCATCAAGAAGATTTCCAAGAAAATAGCCGCCGAACTGCACATCAGCGGCCCGTTCAATATCCAGTTCCTCGCCCGCGAAAACGACATCAAGGTCATCGAGTGCAACCTCCGCGCCTCGCGCTCCTTCCCCTTCGTGAGCAAGGTGCTCAAGATAAATCTCATCGACCTCGCCACGCGCATCATGCTCGGCCTGCCGGTCGAGAAGCCCGCGAAGAGCCTCTTCGACCTCGACTACGTGGGCGTGAAAGCCTCGCAATTCTCTTTCAGCCGCCTGCAAAAGGCCGACCCCGTGCTCGGCGTGGACATGGCCTCGACGGGCGAGGTGGGCTGCCTCGGCGAAGACGCGCGTTCCGCCCTCTTGAAGAGCATGATTGCCGTGGGCCACAAAATTCCCGGCAAGAACATCCTCCTCTCCACGGGCGACGGCAAGCGCAAGGCCGAGATGCTCGAAGCCTCCAAGATACTCGTGCAGCACGGCTACCGCCTCTTTGCCACCGACGGCACTTCGCGCTATCTCACCGAGAACGGCATTGAAAACACCCGCGTCTTCTGGCCCACGGAAGAGGGGCAGCCGCAGGCACTCGACATGCTCCACCGCCGCGAGCTGGACATGGTGGTGAATATCCCCAAGAACCTCACCGCCGGCGAACTGACCAACGGCTACAAGATACGCCGCGCCGCCATCGACCTCAATATCCCGCTCATCACAAACGCCCGCCTCGCCTCCGCCTTCATCTACGCCTTCTGCACCCTTGGCGTGGAGCAACTCGACATCAAGTCGTGGGAAGAATATTAAGGAAAGCCCAGGCAACTGAACGAAGAAACAAAGCCAAAAACTTGCATTTACTTGAACGCTGCACCGGGTAATCAGCACATTAATCCCGGTGCAGCGTTCATTTAAATGCACCTTTGGCTGCGGCTCGGCATAATCCAAATAAACTTGGCTTCTGCTCGCGCCTTGCACAAACGTTCCGCTTTCGACAAAAACAAGAGTTTCCCGGAGAAATTTAGGCTTTTCAATAAAAATTAGTAATTTTGTTTCGCCCTTATCTTATAAGATACTTGTTACAGAGAAATACATAGCAATGAAAGCCTTTCCCCTCTTCTTAAAAAGATGCGCCTTACCATTTGCGCTATTGCTCATCTCGCTGACTGCCATGGCACAGCGCGAGCGCAACTATATCTATCTGCTCGACTGCACCAAGTCGATGAAAGGATATAAAGGCGCACCCGACATCTGGCAATCGACAAAGGACTATCTCAAATCCGACATCGAACGCCAGGCGGCGGGCACTACGGTGCACGTCGTGCCGTTCCAAGACCATACGTTGCCGGCTTATAGTTTCGAGGCCTCGGAATTCAACTGGAGCAGCATGGACAGCGAACTCGACAAGATTAGCGACAACGTGACCAACACGAACATCTGCGATGTGTGGGACCACGGGCTGAAACTCATCGACAGCAATAAAGACAACTACATCTACCTGCTTACCGACGGCGTGGACAACGTGAAAGGCACAGCGGAACTGGCCAAACGCCTTGGAAACTTCTGCGGGAAATACAGGAATACCCGAGCCTTCTACGTGGTGCTCACAAAAGCCGCCATCCATCCCGAGATAAAACAAGTGGTGGACAACTGCAACGACGAGCAGTTTGTAGATGCCTCAAAGAAACTCGACCCCTTCGGCAGTTTCGACGAGGGACTGACGATTTACGCCAACACCCTCAACCTTGAAAGGACGCATAAACTGCTGTTCTCCGCCGCCGGCACATTTCCTGCCAGCACGGTGTGCAGCGATGAATACTTCAATGTGGCGATAGACGGAGGAAAGATTGAGAACGGCATTGTGCCCGTGAAGATTTCCCCGAAGAAGAACATCGCGGAGATAAACGCCGCCCTGCCTGAAACGTACGTCTTCACTTTCGACGTCACGGCACAGGGCGTGCAAATCATCAACCCTACTGTGCGGGTGGTGATGACAAACAAGCCGGAGCGCACCTTCGACATCATCGGCGAGGAGCAGAATATGGGCGAGGCAGAATGGTACGATGCCTTCCTCTTTTGGGGCGCAAAGCAACCCGACACCCTGAAAGTGGATTTGAAAGCCATGTTCAACAAAGAAGCCGAAAAAGACGCCAGTGCCGTGGCCATTAAAATTGCCGACACTGACGGGCGGAAGGACTTTGACCTGCTTTTGAACGGGAAGAAAGTTGAAGACGGCGTCATTCGGTTTGATGCCGGCATGATGCCGGAGCGCACCTGGCTTTGCGTCGTTTATCATCCCGATGCCGAAGAAGGCAAGCGTTATTTGCGTATTGAGGCTTGCGGCAAGAAAGACCTCGAAAGCATCAACGGCGCACCGATAGAAGAGTTTGAAGTGACCGTGCGCGGGGAATATAATATTGTATGGAATCCTCTGAAAACACTGCTCACCTGGCTGCTAATCATCACGCTTGCCGCCTTGCTGCTGTGGTTCCTGATATTAAAACATATCTTTTACCCAACCTTCAAGACTGGCAGCATCATGATAACCGACCCGTATTACAGCACCATCAGGATAAAGGGAGCGAGAAAACTGATTTTCTCAAATAAGAAAGCGGAGCAATCTTTTATCAACAAGCTGTTTACCGGCACGGTGCTCTGCAACGTCAACGCCTGCTGGACGCAACCTTTGGTGATGGAACCCAGCAAAAAGAAAATCCGCGTGCAAAGCAACCGCACTTACGTTATCGACCCATACGGCTCGCAGCTTACGCGACATACCGAGTACACGGTGGACAATACAGAGACCAACGAAAAGATCAAGATGACAATAAACTAAAAATATCTCCAAATATCCATTATGGCTAATAAGATTAAAAGATGCCTCTATGTAGGCTTGGGCGGCACGGGCATGAACGCCCTGCTGCACACAAAGAAGATGTTCGTAGAAACTTACGGCGAAGTGCCGCCTATGATAGG
>JBJEAH010000139.1:0-1738 GCA_051868815.1 Alloprevotella sp. | reverse complement strand
TATAAGAAACTAAACTTTTTTCAAATTAAGGAGGGTACACAATATTATATATATAGTGCTGCGCCAAAATTTGACGCAGCACTTAAACAATCGTTGAACTTCAAAAAGGAACTATATGCTTATTGCAGCAGTATGACTTTTGCGGAGGCATTGTCCATATCGGGCATCGTAGCGCCTACGGCAGCACCGATATAGGTGGGGTCGGCAATGATGAACTTGCCGCCATTGACATTGATGTAGTCGCCGCCTTTGGCAATGGCTTCGCTGTCGGTAAACTGGACGGCAGAGGCCAAGTGGCCGGGATAATAGACGAGCACGCATTTAAGTCCGAGGAGGTCGCGCACGAGACGGGTGAAGAGAATGCTGCGGTCTTCGCAGTCGCAATAAGGATAGTGGAGGCTTTCTTCCGCAAAAAATGCACGGTCGCCACCCCACACTTTGTCGTCGTATTCGTAAATGAAAGCCGTCTGCACCCAGTTGAGCAAGCGTTCTACGGACTCGCGCTGCGACTTGCCTTGAATGCCGCGCCGCAAAGCGGGATAGAGCTGCGTCTTCACGGAAGCGCACATCGGCGTATTGGCATACATGGCCCAGCGCGTCATGAAGTTGCCGCCCACCTCCGAGGTGGGATAAGAGGTGTAAAAGTCGAGCAGGTTCTTATTCACGCTCACCTTCGCCGTCATATCGGTGTATCTTTGGGCCGTCAGTGTGCGTGCGGCTGTTGGCTGTTCCTTCACCTCGGGCGTTCCCGGCACCCACAAGGAGAGCGAGCGTTCTTTGGGGAACTTTGCGGAATTTACCTTGATTGACTTGCCGCCCTTGTTCATGCTGTAAAATTTATCGCCGTCGCACACGACGTAGGGCTTGTCGTACACGTTGTGCTGCGAGGCAAACAGCATTTCGAGCTTGCCGTCCACTTCGGCGAGCCTCAACTTATAGCCGGACTGGCTGTAAACGAACGCCATGAGCATCACGGCCTCGTTGCTGCCCTTCCCGAGATAGGCGTTGCCTAATGCCTGAAGCATTTGCAGGTAGGCCCAGTCGCAAAGGTCGTATTGCTGGCGCAACTTCATGCAGTCGACGATCATGTTGTTGTACTTGGCATCGCTCAACGTGTGCCACACATCGCCCACGCTGTTGCTACCCGTGCCGCTCATGCGGAACTTGCCGTCGGAGGGCATACGCACGCTCATCGCCGTGCCGAGATATTGGAACGTGAAGGCATCGGAGGCCTGGCCCTTTTGCTCTTCGATAGGGGCGATGGGCTGAACTTTTGCGTTGTCGTTCTTGGGACGCACCACGTCGTCTATCTTGATGGCTTTACCCTCGTCCTTCTGATTGTTCCTGCGCCGTGCCGCCTCGTCGTCGGGCATCACGCGCGGCGGCTGTGGCTTCACCTTGACGGGCTTTATCGGCGCATTGACGTTTAGGTTGCGCCACGGCATACGCGACATGCGCTCGTACTCGGCATTGAGCGAGGTGCGGTATTCGTTGAAATTGTTTTTACGCCCCTGATTGAAGACGTTTTTTGAACTGCCGCCACCGCCCGCCGTCCGCGAGCGGTTGAAAGGGTTGTTGGGCTGCGCCGTTGCGAGCAACGGCACGGCCAACACCAACATTAAAGCATGTTTTATGAATTTGCAGTTCATTGATTTCATGTATTAGGTTTCTTGTAAAACTTATCGGAGGAAGCTGCCAATAATCTTGCCGACACTTCTTGAGATGTTGTTCACTTGCT
>JBJEAH010000138.1:0-1738 GCA_051868815.1 Alloprevotella sp. | reverse complement strand
CCACATATAGCCCCAGTTCTTTAGCCATAGCTTGTATGAATTGCATAAACCTGATGAATGGAACGGCATCACTTGAACGGAGGTCTTGTTTAATGACGTTAATTCCGTATTCTGCGAGAGTACCTTTCCATAAGGTGTCGTCAAGGTCAAGGATAATCGCCTTATACAGCGTCTTATACTTGCATATAATCCGTGAAACAATTTGCATGACCAGTATTCCAACAATGGAAATATCGGTTTTGCTGCTTATATATATAGTTGAAATCAAGTTTTCTATTCGATATTCAAAAAACTCTTTATCGTTCTCTTCGTTAGTATATTCTACTTGAATCTCATCTATTGTGTCTCGTCCTTTAGAAATGGACACTTCAAAGCCATACGTTTGCAGCTTGCGAAGAAGAAGTGTCACATCGTGGTCATCTACGGCAATGAAATCAGCAAGGCCACCAATACAAACCCTATACCTACCCGTGATGAAATCACGAAACGGCTTGACATAGTTATCAATGTAAATGTCTATGTATTTATTAGCAGGTGACTCTATTTTAGCCATAATCAAAATATCGTCCCCCAGCCCCTCGAAGACTATTTCTTGTTATACATAAAAAAAGCGTGGTGCTGTATGCCACGTCTTAATGCGAAGGTGGTAGGAAAACCTTTATAGACAGATGTGGGAATAACAGCCCCACGCTATATGCGTGGAGACCATTACACCTTCTCTTGTCTATTATGCTTTAAGTTTCCTACGCTTTTCGCATACAAGAAGAAGACATAACGCCTCTTTTTCTAACATGTCTTGGAAAGGGTTGCCCCAATCCAATTGCAAAAGTAACTAAAATCCTTGATAAATCCCTTTCATTGAATGATTTTTTTTGGGCGGAATATCACTCAATTCCTATATATTTGTGTGTCTGCAACGAGAGCCGCCAGTGCGGATGCGCCTTGCAATAGTCTACGGCCTCTTGCAGCAGACGGCGGTTGTGGGCGGCGTCGCCCGTGTCGCAGGGTTGCAGGAAAAGATGCTCGGTTTGGAAAGCGGCGGCAATCTCTTCGGGGGCGGTGTGCGCGGCGGCAAACGCATCGGGCGCATACACAAGTTTTAGTTCATCGGGACAGAGCACCGCCACTTTGGCATTTTCTAAAAAGCAATGCTTTGGCGAAAGCGTCACCCAGTCGAGGCCAAGCTCGTCGACGGGGCGCGTGCCATTGGTCTCCATCGCCACGAAGCGTCCCGCCTTGTGCAGCAAATCCACGAGGCGCGGTGTGACCTGCAAAGATGGTTCGCCGCCCGTGAGCACTACGTGCCGGGCGGGATAGCGCGACACGGCATCAACGATTTCTTCCTCGCTCGTTTGGACGAAGGTTTCGTGGCTCGTGTCGCAGAAGGGGCAACGCAGGTTGCAGCCCGAGAAGCGCACGAACACGGCAGGCGTGCCCGTGAAAAAGCCCTCGCCTTGGAGGGAATAAAAGATTTCACTAACGCGCATTTACATAGACATTATAATGCGGCGTTCTCAAACCCCGGTTTCACATAGACGGCCGTGTTGCCCTCGCTCTCCTGCACCGCCACTTTGTAGCATTTCGGCGTATGCTCGCAAACCCACCGCGCGAGGTTTTCGGCGGTGGGATTAAACTCAAAGAGTTCGTTGAGAAAGCGGTGATCCAGTTTTTCTTTGACGGCTTGCGAAAGATGCGAGAAGTCCACCACCATGCCGCTCTCGTCCAACTCTTCAGATCG
>JBJEAH010000137.1:0-9694 GCA_051868815.1 Alloprevotella sp. | reverse complement strand
GCCGCGTAAACGCTCATAGAGCGGCGGCGCGTCCTTCTGCGTGCGGCAGGACACGAACAGGCTCAGCAGCAATGCCAGCGGCAGTAAATATGTGAAACGGATTTTGGGCATAATATTTATTGTAGTAGACGAGATTTTTATTTGCCGACAACTTAGACAACTGTTGACAACTCGCTTGCTTGTGTTGCTGTTTTATTATGACGACAACAGGGACAACTTTCGACAACTTTTAGTTGTCTTCCAGCGTGCGAGGAGGGCGTATAACATACGCCCGTTGTCTATGTTGTCGTCATTTCAAACAATGCATGTTCCATGTTTTCAGGGGTTGTCTATTGTTGTCTATGTTGTCGTTTCAACATTCCTCGTCTACTTGTTTACTAAAATACTCTTACACTCCCGAGTGTCCGAAACCGCCTGCGCCGCGCTCCGTTTCAGAGAGTTCCGTGGCGGGTTGCCAGACTATGGTTTCGTGGCGGGCGATGACCATTTGCGCGATGCGGTCGCCGTCGTTAATGGTAAAGGGCTCGGCAGAGAGGTTCACGAGGATTACCTTAATCTCGCCGCGATAGTCGGCATCGATGGTGCCGGGTGCGTTGAGCACGCCGATGCCGTGCTTGATGGCCAGCCCGGAGCGCGGGCGCACCTGTGCCTCGTAGCCTTTGGGCAGTGCCATGAACAGCCCCGTGGGTATCAACGCCCTTTGCAGGGGGGCGAGCGTTACGGGCGCGTCGATGTTGGCGCGTAAGTCCATGCCTGCGCTCTGCTCCGTGGCGTATTCGGGCAGCGCGTGGCGCGATTTATTCACAATGGGGATTTGTATCATATTCAGAGATTTATTTTAGAGACAATATTTTATTATTGTACAGGATTTTATTATTGTACAGGGTCAAGGTAATAGTAAATGGCTTCGGGTTGAGGATTTCTTACGCATCAGCCAGCGGACAGTTGTCGAGAATGTCGTTCAGTTCCTTCACCGTTTCGGCGCGGAGCATGGCGATGCGCGTGGCGCGAAAGTTGGGAATGCCTTTGAAGAGCGGCGAGGCGGCGAGGTGGCGGCGCACGTGGAGTATGCCGCGATATTCGTCGATGCGTGCCACGCTTTCCTCGATTTGCTGTTTCAGAATGGCGAGTTTCTCTTGCGGCGTGAACAGGCTGTTTGCCCTTTCGGGCGTTTCGGGGTGGTCGAGGGCGTAGCGTATTTCGCTGAAAATCCACGGCCGTCCGAAGGTGGCGCGTCCCACCATCACGGCATCCACGCCGTACGTGTCGAAAGCGCGGAGCGCGTCGGTGCCCGAGGCGATGTCGCCGTTGCCGATAATGGGAATGTGCATGCGCGGGTTGCGCTTTACCTCGCCGATGAGCGTCCAGTCCGCTTCGCCCGTGTACATCTGCGCCCTTGTGCGTCCGTGGATGG
Organism: Alloprevotella sp.; assembly: GCA_051868815.1. Classification (GTDB taxonomy): domain Bacteria; phylum Bacteroidota; class Bacteroidia; order Bacteroidales; family Bacteroidaceae; genus Alloprevotella. Next base: position 8,280 of record JBJEAH010000137.1, on the reverse strand, counting down.
TGAGGGCGGCGATGCCGCAGTCTTGCAGTTGCTCCGCCAGCCCTACGATGGGCTGGTTGCTGCTGTCCCAGCCGAGGCGGGTTTTGGCCGTGACGGGAATATCCACGGCATCGACCACGGCGCGTGCGATGTCGAGCATGAGCGGAATGTTTTGCAGCAGCCCCGCGCCCGAGCCTTTGCCTGCCACGCGCTTTACGGGGCAGCCGAAGTTGATGTCGAGCACGTCGGGCGCAGCCTTTTCCACCACGATTTGTGCGGCGTCGCGCATGGCAATCGGGTCTTTGCCGTATATCTGTATGGCCACGGGGCGTTCGGCGGCGCACACCGTGAGTTTCTCGAGGCTTTTGTTCACGTAGCGCACGAGGGCATCGGCCGCCACAAACTCTGAATAGACCATCGATGCGCCGAGGCGGCGGCACAGCAGGCGGAAGCCGATGTCGGTCACGTCCTCCATCGGGGCCAGCAGCACGGGATGCAGCCCGAGGTCGATAGTGCCTATTTTCATAATCGTTTACTCAAAATACAATAATATCACAGCGAGTGTATTGTTGGCAATGTGTACAGGCAGGCAGAGCCGCAGGTCGCCCGTGCGGCGGTAGAGCCAGGCGAAGTACATGCCCATCACGAACGCTACGCCGCCCTGCATCACGTTGCCGTGGGCAAGGGCGAAGAGCAGCGCACTCGCCACGGCCGCCACGCTGTAAGAGCGTCCCGACTTTACGAGGTTGCTGATGATGCCCTCGCGAAACACGAGTTCTTCGGCGAGCGGCCCGATGAGGCAGAGGCCGATGAGGCAGAGCGGGTAGGGCAGCATTTGGCGGAACATCTCTGTCGTGCCGCCGTCGTCTGCGCCGACATATTCTAAGAACGACGAACCGGCGAGCGACAGCAGCAGACCTACCGTCACGGCGGCCGCCAGTTCCATACCGAAGCCGTATTGCAGTTGCTTCTTGCGCTCCTCAGCGCCGCCCAGCCATGCTTTCGGCTTGCGCACCAGCCCTGTGAGGGGCAGCACAGCCACGAGCACGAGGTTGAGGAAGAGCAACGCCGTGCCCAACAGGTGGGCATCGATTTCGCTGGTCAGCTTTCCGAGCGTGAAGTATTGGTACAGTATCACGGCGCAGGCCGCCAATATCTGCACCACAAAATAGATGACTAATATCAAGAAGGAGTTGAGCATAGGCTTGGGGCTTTCTTGTTTACTTGTCTACTCGTCTACTTGTTTACTCGTAAACTCGTCTGCTAAATTTATTTTGCAAAAATGCCGCGAACCGTCTCGGCATCCTTTTTAAGTTGCGCCCGGAGTTCGTCGAGCGAGGCGAACTGCTGCTCATCGCGTACGCGGGCCACAAATTCCAGCGTCAGCCTGCGCCCGTAGAGCGGCGTGGCGTCGTAGTCGAAGAGATGTGCCTCGATGGTCTGCCCGCGCCCGTCGTTGAGGGTGGGGCGGCGGCCGATGTTGAGCATGCCTTCGTAGGCAAAGCCGTCCACGTAGGCGCGAATGGCATAGACACCGCGCCCGGGGACGATTTTCTCTGCACTGTCCGGTGCGAGATTAGCCGTGGGGAAACCCACTTCGCGCCCCACGTGCCGCCCTTCTTCCACAGTACCCGTGAGGCGGTAATAGCGGCCGAGGCATTCGTAAGCCCCTGCCACGTTGCCCGCCGCAAGCATACGCCGCGCGGCAGAACTGCTCACGGTGAGATCCGCCGTGGAGAAAGCGGGCGCGCGCAGCACGTCCATGCCGAGCCTTCGCCCGGTGGCGGCATATTGTGCAAAACCTGCTTCGCGGTCACTGCCGAAGCGGTGGTCGTAGCCTGCCATAAGGCATTTCGCCCCTAATTGTTTCAGCAGCAACTGCTCCATGAACTCTGCCGAGGTGAGCCTTGCCGTTTCGGGCGTGAAGTGCAGCACGGCGCAGGCATCGATGCCGCTCTCGGCGAGCAGCGCGAGCTTTTCCTCCGTCGTGGTGACCAACTGCGGCCAATAACCCTCGGGCGAGAGCACAAGGCGCGGGTGCTCGTCGAAGGTCACCGCCACGGGCGACAGCCCGCGCTGCGCCGCCTCTTCTTGCAGGCGGTCGAGGAGAAAGCGGTGCCCGCGATGCACGCCGTCGAAGAAGCCTACCGTCACGCAGCTTCCGGCGTAGCGGTGGGGCAGGGCGGCAAGTTCGCGGCCTCGGGCGGTAAAGGGGTGAAGGGTGAACATGGAATTTATTGGGGCAATATTTTTAACGAGTTGGCGAATAGTCATTGGGTTTTAGATAAAAACCATGAAAAACATCTTGCTTCGTTTGAAGCCCAAAGGCACGCCGCCGGTCTTAATGCCGAGCCTGTGAGCCTAAACGGCTCACGCTCGCCCTTAATCCCTGCGGCTGCGGTCGGTTCCCGCCCGCTTCAAACGTCGCAAGGGAAAAACCATTAAAAACCCGTGAGACCTTGATGCTTAATCTATGTTGAGGTTGGCTATTTCATTGAAAATGGGTTTTTCCTGGTTTTTATCTCATCCACAATGTATTTTTTCTTAGAAAATCTCTTGCATCCAGCCGCCGCCGGCGGGGGCGAGACGGGCTTGCAGACCGCAGTCGCGGGCGGCTTGGCAGTTCACGTCGCTATCGTCGAGGAAGAGAATGTCCTCAGGGCGTGCGCCGAGACGTTGCGTCACGATGCGGAATATCTCCGGCGCGGGTTTCTCCACGCCCAGTTCGTAAGAGAGGAACACCTCCTCAAAGAAATCGTTGATGCCGAGACCTTTATAGTTGAAGAAATCGCGCAGCGACTGTTTCCAGTGAATGATGTTCGTGTTGCTCAGCAGGCACACGCGGTAGGTGCGGCGCAAAGCCAGCAACTTTTCGAGGCGTTCGGCGGGAACGCCCACGAGGTACTGCTCCCAAGCCGCCGTGATGCTCGCGTCGGTCAGGGCGGGGTTGCCCGCCATGCGCCTTATCTCGTCACAAAACTCCGGCACGCCGATCGCGCCGCGCTCCAAAAGCGAGAACACGCCGCCCTGGCGGTACGTGCCGAGGCAGGGGCGAATGTCGAAGCCGAGGCGGTCGAACGCCTCGATGCAGCGTTGCTTGTCGAGGTCCACCAGCACGCCGCCGAAGTCGAAGAGCAATATCTGAGGTTTGCGGTCAGTCATGTCAATGTCGTTTTACGATTTTATAAAGTTTGTCCGAGGGACGGATTTTCACGGGCACGGCGATTGCTGCGCGGTCGCCCTTCTTGGCAACGGGGGCTGCGCCCCGGTCGAGATGTATCTCGTTCACGTCCACATATATTGCGCCCGTTGTAGGCCCTACCACCAGCACTCGGTCGCCCGGGCGCAATTCGCCCGCCTCAATGTAAAATTCTCCCACGCCGAGTTTCGAGAAATATTTGAGCCCCTTGCCCACATATTCCTTGCGTTCCGTTGCGCTCGAACCGTATTCCGCGCTCCATTCCCCCAGTTTCTGGCCGAGGTAGTAGCCGTCCCAGAAACCACGGTTGAACACGGTGGCGAGCCGCTCGTCCCATGCCTGCACCTTCTCCGGACAGTACGTGCCGTCGACAATCGAGGCGAGTGCCTCCTTGTAACAGCGCACCACGGTGTCCACGTATTCCGCGCTGCGGGCGCGGCCTTCAATCTTGAACACGCGCACGCCGGCGGCCACCATGCGGTCGAGGAAGCCGATGGTCTTCAAGTCCTTCGGACTCATGATATATTTATTGTCCACGTCCAGCTCCACGCCCGTTTCGCGGTCGCGCACCGTGTAGGAGCGGCGGCACACCTGCATGCACTGTCCGCGGTTGGCGGAGCGTCCGAGGTTGTCGAGCGAGAGGTAGCACTTGCCGCTCACCGCCATGCACAGCGCGCCGTGGCAGAACATCTCGATGCGCACCCTCTTCCCCGACGGGCCGCACACGTTCTCGTCGGATATGTGGCGGTAGATGCGCTCCACCTGATCTAAGTTCAGTTCCCGCGCCAGCACCGCCACGTCGGCGTATTGCGCATAAAAGTCGAGCGCGGCGCAGTTGCTGATATTCAGTTGTGTGGAAAGGTGCACCTCCTGCCCAATTTGGCGGCAATAGGTCAGCACCGCCACGTCGGCGGCAATGACAGCCGAGATATGCGCTTCCAGCGCGGCGTCGCAAATCTTGCGCATCGCCTCCATGTCCTCGTCGTAGATAATCGTGTTCACCGTGAGGTAGGCCTTCACCCCGCGCTCGCGGCAGGTGGCGGCTATTTCTTTGAGGTCGTCGATGGTGAAGCGTCCGGCGGAGTGGGCGCGCATATTGAGCTGCTCGATGCCGAAGTAGATCGAGTCGGCCCCCGCGTTGAGTGCGGCGGCGAGCGATTCCCTCGAACCTACGGGCGCCATAATTTCAAAATCGGCGGTCGTAAGTCCTTCTATGGCGGAGCGAATATCGTCTGTGTGCATAACTATCATATATGAGAATGCAAATTTACTAAGTTTTCTTGTATGTAGGAAAATACGCACCGCTGTTTCCGTGCAGATTGTCCGCATTCTAACCTTTATTAGAATTGGATTATTGTGCTAAGTGCCTGGAAGGCACTACAAAAGCGTAGCTTTTTGGTAACCGGGGACGAAGTCCTCGGAGAAAGCGAGTGTAAGGATTCTGCCTGGAAGGCAGTACGCCAGCCGCAGGGTCCTTTGGTGTAGTGCCTTCCAGGCACATCGTTCCAGCATTGCCCTTCCGAGGACTTCGTCCCCGGTTACTGTCGCTACGCTCTGTACTGCCTTCCAGGCAGTTAATGCAATTTCAGTATTGCTTTTTAGCTCAACCAACCGATTTGCCCGCTAAATGCGTTTTCGTAGCCCCGGGCAATTTTTTTCTTTCTCCTTGAAATTTTTCCCTTCCCCCTTTCAATTTTTCATTATCTGCGCAGAAATTTTTTGTTACAAAGTTTGTAACGCATGTTACAAACTTGCTAACACATATTACAAAGTTTGTAATACATATTACAAAGTTTGTAACAAAAAATATCTTATAGGATAGGAAAAAATATCAGGCAGAAAGTGAAAACTTTCAAGGGGGAAGAAAAAATATAGTCGGGCCACGCGCCCGGAACGCTTTCGATAGTGGATGCGGTTTGCCGCGAAAGTTTTTGATGTGACACAAGAAGTGTCCCCGATTATGGTCGAAAATGCCCAAATCTACCCGAAAATACGCCCCAAAACATAAAAATTTTACCTTTTAACATCTTTTACCCCCCCCATTTGCATATTATTAAATTATGTAATAAGTTTGCAGCGCAAAATTTGAGGGTGTCGGGCGCGACATCTATGCCAAAAGCATTTTTATTTCAATTATCAAAACATTTATTATGAAAAGATTTTTTACTCTTTTGTCGCTGTGCTGCCTATTGTTCGGGACGGCAGGGGCGCAAGGCGTTTCGTTCGAGAATTTGAGCGAAACAAAGTATTATTACATGAAGTCGGGCAGGAATTATGTTGCTAATTCTTCATGGAATCGCGGTTACATTGTGATGAAGAGCGATGGTACGAACCTTACGCTCCAAGGCATCACCAACCCTCATTCCGCTTGGACGGTCACCGATTATCAGACGACGCTTGACGAAAGCACGGCTGGCAAAGAGGCAATGTGGGGCGTGGTAAAATACACCGACATCAACAATACCACTTACGCCATTATTTATAATGCCAAGAATGGCAAGTGCTTTAAGTCCACAACAGCGACGTCTGATGACCTTGCTGTCATGGCATTGGCAGAAGAAGTGGGCTATTACAAGTTTGAGACAATCACGGGCACGTATGTCGCTGCAAACAGTTACCGCATACGCAACGTGAGCACATCAAATGCGAACTACATGCTTGCGCTCGCTCCCGGACAGACCACATCTTCAAACAAATGTGTCGCTGCTTACAGCGGAACAGACACCGACGGCGGCGTGCCCATCTGCTTTATCGAGGTGCCCGAGAGCAACACCAATGGCGCGTTCGACAACAACATCAGGAAATTGGTCGAGCTGCGCGACGTGTATGGCAATGCCCGCTTGGCGCAAAACCTTATGACCGGACTCGGCACCTATTCCTCAAACGAACAGTTCACGGCACTCGGCACTTCGCTGACCACCTTCCGCAGCACGCCCACCGTGGCAAACGCTACAAGTCTGCAAACTGCCTATTCCGCACTGGTACCGCTTAACTGCGGTAACGAGTTCTGCTACGAAATCTACCATTACAAGTATGGCAAGAGTGGTGGCAGTAATGAAAGTGGTGGCCGCGGTATGCTGGCTTACGACAGCAACCGTCCCGCCAACACCCAACGTCCCGCAACCGTCGGCGTATCTTATACAGGCTATACGTCAAAAGGCTATTCTAACCCTTGCGACGAAGGCGTGAGCACGCTTTGGGGATTGTATAAGAACAGTGCCGGTACATATTATATATATAATGAAGGCTATGCATCGCGCATGATGACGGCGGCAGCCCCGAGTGCTTGGACAGAAGACCTTACGGCGTTGAGCATTGCATCGAATAGCAGCAATCAGGCTAATACGTTTGCCTTTACAAGTCCTAGTGCAACGAATAACGCTTTGGGTATCAGCCTGGGCTATTTCCAAAGCGGCAGTAAAGATGAAGGCGATATCCGCACGCAGGGCAACCTTACCGACGACGGCGTGAAACTTATGGTGCGCATCGCGGGCTTGGCAAACTCAGGGGCGCAGAATATCATCAAGGCACAGCTGCGCCGCGCAGAATATCCCGTGGCAGGCTACGGATACGTGGGCGGTCTGCCCACACAGGCTGTCGTGACGGGCGAAAACCGCACGGCAGAGAATGCCCAGCTTATTCTGGACGCGCAGCCTTTGGCCATTGAGGCAGGCAAGAACTATCTTGTCTATTCCGGCCGTAGCGGTAGTACAGATGCATATGTTACTGCCGACCCCATCGGAACAAAAGAAGGCGAACCGCAGGACAACAACCGTGGCCTTAAATTCAGCGCAGACGCAACCAGAGAGAAGTCGATTGTTCAGTTTGAGGCTATCGACGGCCAGGACAATAAGTACTATATCAAGCACGTGAACAGCGGCATGTATTATGGTCAGCTGTCGCAAGATGCACAAGGCGCTCTGCCCGTTTCTAAAACTCATGCCGGACAATACTCGCCGATGGACGAATCTACCACAGATCATTCCTTGCTCGGACTGAAAGAAGCCACAAACAGCCAGTACGTAAATATTAAGATAAGCTCTGATGAAGGCGAAAACTACAAACTGATTGGTTGGAACCAAAACGCTGTTGCCACCACGAACTCGTCAATTAGAATCAAACCTTGCGAGAGTCTCGAAGTCGCCCTTTCGGCTGCCGGTTGGAGCACTTATTGCTCGCCCGTGGCTTTGACCATTCCCGCAGTGGAGGGACTGCACATCTACTACGTGAGCAGCAATCAGGCTGATGCCGTGTACGTGAAAGAAATAACCGGCATTATCCCTGCCAAGACCCCTGTGCTGATTAACGGCACGGCAAGCACGACCATTACGTTTGCCATAGCCGAGGACGTTACAGCCATTGAGGGCAACAAACTCTTGGGCACAACGATGCGGCGCAATGGCTTCTCGACCGAAACGAGCGGCAATCCCGATGTTTACGGCTTGAAGATTTCAGAAACAACCGCGTCTTTTGTACCGGCTTACAGCGCGACGCTCCCCGCTAACAAGGCCGTGCTGCCCTATGAAAACATTGATTTCACCGGCATGACGGGCGAAGCCGCCACCAACGCTTTCCGCCTCGTTTCTGACGATAACGGCACCACCACAGGCATCGCTGCCGCTCCCATGCGCCATGCCGGCGACAACGGACTGCTGCGCGACTTGAGCGGCCGCGTAGTGGCTTACCCCATTGCAGGACAAGTTTATATCAAATCAAACGGTCAAAAAATAATCCTTAAATAATCACGAAAATGAAGAAACAGTATATCGCGCCCACTATGGTGGTCGTACTCTTTGAAGCAGAAAACATGCTCGCAACGTCCTCTGACTCGGGTCTGACAATAAGCAAAGGCAGTGTCAGTGGTAATATCACCGATGAAAGCAGTTTCGGAACCCAAAAGAAAAACCCCATTTGGGGCGAGGAAGAAAGCAGCGGTCCCTGGAAATAACCGAGGCTGCTGATAGAAGATAACCAACGCAACTGCGCCGCAGGGAAAGTTCCCTGCGGCGCAGTTGCGTTGGTGCGAATGCTTTTGATGTCTTCGGCTGGCAGTAGGAGGGTGTGTCAAAATAAATATTGTTGCAGATGTATCCCCTGTAAGG
>JBJEAH010000136.1:0-9794 GCA_051868815.1 Alloprevotella sp. | reverse complement strand
CACCCGATTTGCTTTGATATAGGGTTAATGCTTTACTGCTTGTTCACCTTGAAAGAGCGGACGCACTTGCCGTCTTTCAGCACGGTGATTACGTAAGTGCCTTTCGCGCCGTTGAGGGCGATTTCGCTCACTTCGCCTGCGGCAGCCTCAACGTAGGAGTTGCCTACCTGCTTGCCGCTTGCGTCGAACACCATCATGCGGTAGTTGCCTTCCTGAGCGAAGAGGAGGTTCACCTTATCCTTGAAGGGTTTCGGATAAACCATGTAGCCGCCTTCGGTCTGCACGTTGTTGATGCCCGTGCTGCTGGTCACTACGATGTAGTCGCTAATGGTCTTCGAGGTGCTGCCCCAAGAGTTGGAAGCAACCAGCGTAACGGGGAACGTACCCTTTTCGTGATAAGTAGCCGTAGCGGCCTCGTCGGCAGAGGTGTCGAGCAATGCGCCGTCGAGCATCCACTTGGAAGACTCGTAGTTGATGGCCTGATTGCCTTCAATCATAGGCACGCCGAGGGCGGTGGTGAGCTGGTTCTGCTTGATGTCCACATTCGTGCCATTATCGTCTTGGCCGATGGTCATGTAAGCACCCGGGGCACCGGCTGCGCCCGTGCCGAGGTTCGGGAAGTAGATATAGCCTTCGCTGTCGGTGCGGCTCTCCTCGAAGGTGAAGTAGCCTTTGAGGTTTGCGGGGATATTGCTTTCGCTGTAGCCCTGCATGCTTTCGAGTACTTCGGCATCAGTGAGCGCCTTGTCCCAAATCTGCACTTCGTCAACCCAGCCGGTGAAGCTGGCGAGGTTGGTCATAGAGCCGCCCACGTAGAACTTAGCGCCGTTCCAGTTCTTAGGACCTGCGCCGCGGCTGGCGCACTGCACGATCTTCTTACCGTTGAGGTAGATGCGCACGTCGTTCATGCCGTTCTTCACAACGCAGACGTGGTACCACGTGCCGGGCTGCAAGGAGTAGCCGTCGGAAAGGCCGTCCACATCATTATTGTGCTCATAGTTGCCCGTACCGGCTTTCGGGCCGTCGAAGCTGACAGAGAGTTCGTTTTCGGCATTGTCGCGGCCAATGTTGTTGTTCTTGGCGTAGCCAGCGGGGCGGATAGCCGTCCACATTTCGCCCCAAACGCTTTCAGTCCAAGTGCCGCCGTAATTGCGGTTCACCTTAGTCATCAGAAGCGTGCCGAGGCTGGCGTGCTCGAACTTCTCTACCTTGAACCAGAGGGCATAAGAGTTGGTGGTGTATTCGCTCATCACGCCTGCGTCTACCGTGAGCTGATAAGGCTCTTGCATGTAGAGCGACTTGGAAACGGTGCAAGGCTTGCCGTTATAGGTAGCACCCTTGTTGATAGATGCGGTGAAGTTCACGCTTTCGCCGCCAGCAACGGTAGTCTTGTCGGCCGCAAGGCTGTTGATCTGCGGCAGGCGACCCGTAGACTCGGGCGAAACGAGAATCAGCGAGCGGTTCATCTTGGCAACGCCGTTCGTAGTAACCTCTACGTCGTAGCTGCCAACTTCGGGCAGAGAGGTTTCCATGGTCAGCACGCCGGTAGCAGTCTTCACCACGGCACCCGTGCGGGCGTTGTAGATCTTAAAGTCAGAGGCAATGTGGTTAGGATCTTCAAAGCCGATGGTAAAGGTTTCGTTAGGCTTAATCACATCCTTGTCGATGGTGAGTGTTTCGATGAGCGTAAGCGGTGCTTCGATTTCGCTGGTCCAAGTGATGGGGCTCTTCGTCTTGCCGTCCTTACCCACGGCGCGCACGCCGATTTGGAACTTAGGATTGTTCACGTCGAGCGGAGCGTCTACCACGTAAGCCGCCCAAGAAGTAGTTGTGGTGAGGAGGGTTTCCTTTTCGCCCTGCTTGATAAATACTTCGTAGTACCAAGCGCCCACTTCTTCGTTGTAGATGGGGCAGCCGTCGTATTCAGCCTTGCGCGTGCCGCTGAACGGCATGTCGAAGACAACCTTGAAGTCGGCGCGGTTGTACACGCGCTTCATTACTTCGGAGTAAGTGATCTGCGGCGTTACGGGCGTTTCGTTGAAATTGGAAGGAACGAACGCGAACTCGCCGAGGAGGATTTCGTAGTTGTCGGGCGTAGCCTGGAACGACAGGCCGGCGCAGCCAATCACGTCGCCGCCCTTCAGGCCGAGGGCAGAAGCCTTGACGGTAGTGGTGTACCACTCGCCCTGCTTTTCTGCTTCGGGCAGAGCAACAAATGCAAAGTTGTTTTCAGCACCCTGCTTCGACACCATGAGGCGTGCACCCGTTTCCTTGCCAGAGTTAACCTTGTAGACAAGGCGGAACTCGTCGTTTTCGGAAGCCACATTCCACTTCGTGGCAAAGAGGCGCACGTCGGAGCGCATCGTCTTGCCGTGGAACTTGAGGCAGGAGCCGCCGAACCAAGCGTCGTCGTAGGTGAAGTCAGCCTCGATAGATTGTGCGGGCACTGTCTTGCCGTCGCCGTTGTCAATCCACCAGCGCCAAGTGGGCAGCAGGTCTTGCACGCCCCAGTTGTACCACTTGTGGTTCCAGGTCGTCACACCGTCGTTGTTCATGAAGCTGCCGTTACCGAGGTTGAAGCGCGTCACGAAGGGCACTTCGCTCAGCGTGGAACGCTCGCGCACAGCCTTGGCATAGCCGTGCCAAGAGGCGAGGTCGGAGAAGGAGGTCGTGGTGTTGCCCGTGTTGAGCGCAGGCAGTTTGAGCACGTTGCGGTTGGCGCCGGAGAAGAGCAGTTCCTGCTTCTTCTGATACTCGTTTTGCACGGAATAGTCGCGCTGGCCGCCTTCGGTAGAACCGATATAGAGCTGGTTGCGGTCGTGTGCGCCCCAAACTACGATGCTGACGGGATATTGCATCAGCGTTTCCCAACCGCCGTTGCCGTACTTGCCGAAGCCGCGTCCCTGCATGTCGAAACCGGCATACACGTCGTACGAGGAACGGCCGTGGCTCTCGGCCGTGGCCACGCTGGTAGACAGTGAACTTGCGCCCCAGTTGTAGTTGAGGAAGAACATGTCCGTAACGGGCTGTCCTAGTTCGTCGTTGTGGAACCAGTTATCGTTGTTGCTGCTCAGCGTACAGCCGTTGTCGGAGAGTAAACCCGTGTTGGTCACGAAGGAGTACCAGTCCACGTGGAACGGCCAGCCCTTCTCCTTGGCTACTTTGTGGCAAACTGCGAGGAACTTCATGAAGCGCGTATAAACGGCTGCGCCCCATTTGCCTTCGGGGTTGAGGCAAATGCCGTCGATGCCGTAGTAGCGGAGGAAGTCGATGAACTTCTCGGCATAGATGGGATTGCCATTCGTGTCCTGCGCCGAGAGATCGTAGAGCGTCTTGCCCGGCTCGCTCGTCATATTAACGGAAGCCCCCCAGTCGATAAAATAGGTGCAACCCGTCTTGACACCGTTCTTGTGTGCCACGTCGTTGAATGCACCGGGCACGCGCCACCAACCGTTGCTCCAGTTGGAATGGATATTGATATACTGCCAGAGGTTGAAGTTGTCGGCATCGAAATTGTAGCGCGGCATCGGGCCCCATTTCTTGGTCATTTCGCCCGTAGGAGCGCACCAGCAGAGGTTCTTGTCGTTAGCGTCGGTAAGCTGCTGATTGGCGTAAACGCCGGGCAGGAACTTCTCCTTCATCGGCACGCGCGAGATGAAGAAATTCTCGTCCTTGTAATTGGCATCGCCGTTGAAGGGCTTGCCGGGTTCCCAGTCTTTGAGTGCATCGACGATGTTGCTGGGCATTCCGTAGCTAACGTACGCCTCATGCGTCGGCACACTCTGTGCCCACGCGCCTGTGGCAACGAGAGCAGTTGAAAGTAAAAAGGCTTTCAGCGTTTTCATTGTGTGTTTTTTGATAGATTTAAGTGATGCCCCGAAAGGCTAAAAAAGTTATTACCTTGCAAAAATAGCGATTATCTTAGTAGGAAACAAACAAAAGAGGCTTTTCGTGCCTGTTTTGACGTATATACGGGTAATGTTTTTTCCTTTTTATTTCTTCCTGTCCCCTTGAAAGTTTTTACGGCGTGCCTGAGAAATCTTATTTGCTCCGAAATAGTTTTTATTCAGAACTGTTGAACACATATTCAAAAGTGTTGAATATGTGTTCAACAGTTCTGAATATGTATTCAAAAGTTTTGAATAAAACTTTTATCCGTCAGAATAACATTTATAAAGCACCAAGGAAAAATCAAGTCCGAGAAAAAAACAACTTCCTGCGGGGCAAAAAACGGGAAACGCGAACACGCAAAAAGGGCATGCCAAGCCGATGCCTGACATGCCCTAAGACATTTTATATATGCCTGCCCTCGCAGGATTAGTTCACGGTGATGAGGTAATAGTTCTTCTTGCCGCGCTGCACGAGAAGATATTTGCCGGCAATGAGGTCGGCTTCCTCGATGGGGCGGTCGAACTGGGCGAGCTTTTCCTTATTGAGGCTCACGCCGCCGCCCTGCACGAGCTTGCGCATCTCGCCCTTAGAGGCGAAGCACTGGGTGGTTTCGGCAAAGAGGTCCACGGCCTTTGCGCCAATGGCCTGGTCGCGGCCGACGGTGAAGCGGGGCACGCCGTCGAAGACGCTCAGGAGGGTGGCCTCGTCGAGGCGTTGCAGGCTTTCCTTGGTGGCCTTGCCGAAGAGAATGTTGGAAGCCTCGACAGCCATCTCGTAGTCGGCGCGGGAGTGGACCATGCAGGTCACTTTTTCGCCCAGACGCTTTTGCAGCACGCGGCGGCCGGGGTCGGCGCGGTGCTCGGCGATGAGACTTTCGATTTCTTCTTTGGGGAGCGAGGTGAAAATCTTGATGTAGCGCTCAGCCTCATCGTCGCCCACGTTGAGCCAGAACTGATAGAACTTGTAAGGCGTGGTGCGCTGCGGGTCGAGCCACACGTTGCCCTGCTCCGTTTTGCCGAACTTCTTGCCGTCGGCTTTCGTGATGAGCGGGCAGGTGAGGGCGTAGGCGTCGGCATCTGCGCCAAGCTTGCGGCGAATGAGTTCCGTGCCGGTGGTGATGTTACCCCACTGGTCGGCACCGCCCATTTGCAGGCGGCAGCCTTTTTCCTGATAGAGATGGAGAAAGTCGTAGCCCTGAAGCAGCTGATAGGTAAACTCCGTGAATGAAAGCCCGTCGCCTGCCTCGCCGTTGATGCGGCGCTTCACGCTTTCCTTGGCCATCATGTAGTTGACAGTGATGTGCTTTCCGATTTCGCGGGCGAAGTCAAGGAAGGAATAGTTCTTCATCCAGTCGTAGTTGTTCACCAGCTCGGCGGCGTTGGGCGCGTCGCTGTCGAAGTCGAGGAAGTGGGCGAGCTGTGCCTTGATGCAGGCCACGTTGTGGCGCAGCACGTCCTCGGTGAGCAGGTTGCGCTCTGCGCTCTTGCCAGAGGGGTCGCCTATCATGCCCGTTGCGCCGCCAACGAGGGCGAGGGGCTTATGGCCGCAGCGCTGGAAGTGGCGGAGCATCATCACGCCGCAGAGGTGTCCGATGTGCAGGGAGTCGGCCGTGGGGTCGATGCCCACGTAAGCCGTTGCCATGCCTTGGGAAAGCATTTCTTCTGTGCCCGGCATCATCTGGTGTACCATGCCGCGCCATTTGAGTTCTTCTACGAAATTCATATTATATTTCTAAATTGATTTTATACGTTTCTGCAGGCAAAGTTAGGCATTCTTTTCGAGGTAAATACCCTTTTTCCTATAATAACGAGTAGATGAGTGGACAGGGAGAGGGAAGTTAGACAGCGTCGCTCTCGCGATGCCGCCGCTCGGGCGGGGTAAGATTATAGCTTTCGGGATTATATTGCGCTCCAAAACTCAAATCGATGCCGGCATCAAGCAGTTGCCGGGCAAGGGCGGGCTTTCCGCGAAAGCCGTGCACCGTCCACTGCGTGGAAGGGCGGAGCGACCGGCGCAGCTGAAGCAAGGCATCCCAAGCACGGACGATGTGGAGCGTGACGGGCAGGCAGAAACGCTCTGCCAAAGCTATTTGCGCCTCGAAGATTTCTATTTGCACCTCCTCCGCGCCGCCGCGCAGTCTGTCCAAACCGCATTCACCGAGCATCATCACTTGCGGATGCGCCAAAAGGCGCGGCAGACCTTGCAGCTGAACGCGGGCATCTGCCTCGTCGGCCGTGGCCCAAGGATGCACGCCGGCGGCATAAAGCGCACCCTCACGCGGCTCGAAAGCGTCGGGACGGCGCAGCACGTCGGCGGGCAGGCAAATAATGGCCTCGCCGGCAGGAGCATCAAGACGGTGGGTGTGAAAGTCGAACATCTGACAGAGGTAAACAAGTAGACGAGTAGACACGTAAACGAGTAAACAAGTAAACTGAAAAACGTTTACGGCACGGGGTCGTAGCCGCTGCCGCCCCAAGGATGGCAACGCAAGATGCGGCGCACGGCAAGGTAGAGCCCTTTGACAGGACCGTGGCGGCGCAGCGCCTCAACGGCGTATTGCGAGCAAGTGGGGGTGAAGCGGCACGCCGGGGGCGTGAGGGGAGAAACAAAACGTTGGTAGAACCGTATCGGCGCTACCAACAGCAAAACAAAAAAATCGCGGATTTTCTGAATAATAAGGTTCATGCCATCTCTTGAAACATAATAACGCCCTTACCTCTGCTCGGTAAGGCGCACAAGAAGGTTCTGCATCTTAGACATCACGAACTTGGTGGGCAGGGGGCGGTCGGCCAGCCAAACGAAAGCAAGGTGAAGGCATTCGCCCTCGGCAAGGCTATCTAAAAGAATGTGCTTGTTGAGCCTGTAAGCCTCGCGCATCTGCCGCTTGGCGCGGTTGCGGTCCACGGCGTGGCGCAGCCTCCGCTTCGACACGCTCATCAGCACCTTTACAGGCACGCTCCCCGTCTCGGCCGCGCCGACCACCACGCGCAACGGATAGGCCGACAGCGACTTGGTGCCTGCCGAGAAGAGCCGCTCTATGTCTCTTTTCAGACAAAGATGCTCCGCCTTGGGGAATTTATACTGATGAGACATTTTCAAAATGACGTGAGACGTAAGCAGCGAGACGCGGGCCGCGCAACCCGTCTACTTATTCTCTTTATCAAGATACAGGTCAATGGCGGCCGTCATGGAGCGCGCCTCAACCGTGGGGGCTTCAAGGTCTAAGCGGAACCCTGCTTCGCCCAGCGCCTTCGCCGTGCTCTTGCCGAAGCAAGCCAGGCGCGTGTCGCCCTGAACGAAGTCGGGGAAATTTTTTTGCAGCGACTCGACGCCGGCAGGCGTGAAGAGCACAATCATGTCGAAGTCGAAAGGCTTGTCCTGCGGATAGTCGTTGCGCACGGTGCGATACATGATGCACTCGGTGTGGTTGAGTTTCTTCTCTTCCAGCAAGCGGTGCACCTCGTCACCCGCCACGTCGCTCTGCGGCACAAGGTATTTCTCGCCCTTATGCTTCACCATCATCGCCACCAAATCGGCGAGCTTGCCCGTTGCGCCGCAAAACACCTTGCGCTTGCGGTACTGCACGTATTTCTGTATGTAATAGGAAACCGTTTCGGAAATGGCAAAGTATTTCATCGTTTCGGGAATGGCTACGCGCATCTCCTTGCAAAGGGTGAAGAAGTTGTCGATGGCGTGGCGCGAGGTGAACACGATGGCCGAGTAGTCGAGCACCTGAATCTTCTGCTGGCGAAATTCTTTGGGCGTGAGGCATTCCACCTTAATGAAGGGGTGAAACACAAACTCTACGCCGTGCTTCGCTGCAATGTCAAAATAGGGAGACTTCTCCGTGGTCGGTGCCGGTTGGGAAACAAGTATTTTTTTTACCATGAATACCTTTGAACGCTTAGATATTTTGTGTTGCAGGGTTTTGCTTATTCTTGTGCCGCTCTCCATTACCCCGCCTTCGCCTCGGCGAATTTGCATATTTATAATTCAATCGCGGCTAAATAGCCCGTCAAAACATGCAACGAACGCCATAAAATAACCAAGGGAGCAATTTCAAGCGTGCAAAAGTACAAAATTAAATGCACCCAGCCGAAAGCGTAACCGAAAAATATGCAAAAACACTTATAAGCAAGTAGGGTTTCGATGAATAAAAAGGTAAAAAGGAACAATGTTTGCGCCAAAGCAAAGTCCAAATCGAAGTAAACGACCAAGAGCACCAAGGGAAAAAGAACGATGCCCGTCAGGAATACGCACAAGTTGGCGGCATCGGTCCAGCGGCGGTTGCTCGCGGCATCGAAGAACACGTTGCCGACGAACCGCTGCAAGAGCATTTTGAACCAATAACAGGCAATGCATAACAATACAGCACCGCCGAGGATATAGTAAGGCGACACCTTGTCGCTGGCTTCGGGCAACCGCTCCACGGCATAGTCGTAAAAGAGAATGCCGAGCAGGAAAGAGGTTTGAAAAACGAGAAAGGATTTGCCGCGCAGGCTATTGTCTTCCTGCGTGGTGAGCCGCTCGCTACGGCTGCCTTTATGAAAGAAATCTTTCAAGGCGGCCGACAGGAAACGGCGCGAATAGGCGGTGACAAATGCCACCAAGAAGAAACTAAGCAGCAGGAAGGAGGTAACAATATCGTCCGTCCTGAAACAATAAGGCAGCGGCTCGCCAGCCATACCCGCGGGGTTATAAGAGGTTATCTCCCCGTAATGCAGAAAGGTGCTGTCGGGCGCGCCGGTCGGCGGCATATTCCCGAAGCGCAGCAGTCCGCGCTGCCACTGCGCCGTGTCGAGCTCGGCAGGATACATCTTCAACGGCTCGCCGGCGGGCAGCGGCTTGATGTCTGCCGGGGCGGCAGGCACTGTGTCGAAAGCAGCAGGCGGCACTATCTGCAAAGAATCTTGAAACATCTTTTGGGGTTAAGGGAAACAGACATCTATATATATTGTCACAGGGCGGCGAATTTCCTAATCGGCTCCCTGAGCGGCGGGGTCTCCACAGCGAGGCGCAAAGCCTCTTCGGGCGTGCCAGCCACCTGCCACAGCGTGGCGTGCAGGCTGCTCATGAACTGCTGCTCCACGGCCTGCTCGAGCTGGCGGAGCAAGGGCAAGAAATAGTTCTTCGTGTTGAGCACAATGATGGGCTTCATATACAACCCGAGCTGCTTCCACGTGATGATTTCCAAGAGTTCTTCCAGCGTGCCCACGCCGCCCGGCAAAGCGATGCAAGCATCAGAGAGTTCCGCCATGCGCTCCTTGCGTACGTGCATATTCTCAGTGACGACGAGGCGCGTCATACCCTTGTGCTGCCAGCCTTGGTCGATCATAAATTGGGGGATAACGCCCACCGCCTCGCCGCCCGCTTCGAGGCAGGCATCGGTAGCGGCGGCCATCAGCCCCGTGCGCCCCGCGCCGTTCACGAGCGTATGCCCGCCCTCAGCAATAAGCCGCCCCAAGGCAGCCGCGTCGCGCACGAAACACTCGGGCGACCGGCCGCTTGAAGCGCAATAGATTGTAATGTTCATATTTAAGTTAGAAAAAAATCAAAGTCCGAACGCCGCTTTTACTTGCTCCACGTAGTCAAGCTTTTCCCACGTGAAGAGTTCTACCTCCACGGTCTTGTCGGGCACGCCCGGGGCAGAAAACGTCTTGACAACGGTTTGCGGCTCGCGGCCAACGTGGCCGTAAGAAGCCGTTTCCTCGTAAATGGGACGGCGCAACTTGAGGCGCTGCTCGATGGCGTGGGGCGTGAGCGTGAAGATTTGCTTCACTTTCTCGGCAATCTCGCCGTCGGAAAGGGTCACGTGCGACCGGCCGTAGGTGTTCACGTAAACGCTCACCGGCTCTGCCACGCCGATGGCATAGCTCAACTGCACGAGCATCTCGTCGGCCACG
>JBJEAH010000135.1:0-9794 GCA_051868815.1 Alloprevotella sp. | reverse complement strand
TAGAGGAAGCGGAGCGTGCGGCCGCGGCTTGTGGTGTTGTCGATGACTTCCGACACGATAGAGTTGTCCTCGCCGAAATAGAGCTTGTTGCCAATTCTGATTTTACGCGCGGGGTCTACGAGCACGTCCCACAGGCGCAGTTCCTGATTGAGCTCGCGCAGCAGGAACACCTCGATGCGCGCGCCGGTCTTTTCCTTGTTGCCGTAGAGGCGTGCAGGGAAGACCTTGGTGTCGTTGAACACGAAAACGTCGTGCTCGTCGAAGAAGTCGAGGATTTCCCTGAACATGCGGTGCTCAATCTCGCCCGTCTTGCGGTGGAGCACCATCATGCGGCACTCGTCGCGGTGGGGCGCGGGATATTGGGCAATCTGCTCTTGCGGCAGGTCGAACTTGAATTGGGAAAGTTTCATAGTATCTATATCTTATTGTTTTATTTCTTGGAATATAACAGGGACGAGGCTTTTCAAAACGCCCCTATTCGGGATAAACCCCTATTGACGCACGCTCTTCGGGGTTTGCCGGCAGTTCCGTTTCCACCTCTATGCCGCCGAGCCATTGCTCGAAGTCGTCGATTGTAGCGAAGCAACGGCAGATGTCGGCCTCTCCCACGCGGGTGCGGCGCAGGGCGGTGAGGTGTGCGCCGCTGCGCAAGGCGATGCCGATGTCGCGAGCAAGGGCGCGGATATAGGTACCCTTGGAGCAACAGATGCACAGGTCGATTTCTGCTTTTTCAAGGTCGCAGCGCGTGAGTTCTATGCTGTCGATGCGGAGCGGCTTGGCTTGCAGTTCGGGTTGCTTGCCCTTGCGGGCGAGGTCGTAGGCGCGCTTGCCGTCGACCTTGCAGGCAGAGAACACGGGCGGAACTTGCATGATGTCGCCGGTAAACTGTTCGGAGAGCACGCGGCGTATTTCTTCCTCCGTGATATGGTCTGTGGGAAAAGTCCTGTCGACAGGGTGCTCGAGGTCGAAACTGGGCGTGGTGCCCCCGAGTTTCAGCGTGGTTTCGTAGGTCTTCGTGCCGCCTTGCAGCTGCTCGATGAGTTTTGTGGCGCGGCCGGTGCAGATAATCATCACGCCCGTGGCCAGGGGGTCGAGCGTGCCGGCATGACCCACCTTAATCTTTCTTCCCTCCATGCGCCGCGTGAGCAGCAAGCGCACTTTGGCAACCAGCTGGAACGATGTCATGCCGTAAGGCTTGTCGAAGCAAAGTATTTGTCCGCTTAGGAAATTCACTTGAATTTTTTTTCAGATATTCCTCTTTACCAGTTCATCACGATTGTGATGATGCCCACAACGAGGCAGTAGTAGGCAAAGTAGATGAGCTTCCCTTTCTTCACGATGCCAATCATCCATTTGCATGCCAAGATGCCGGAGATGAAGGCGGCGAGGAAACCTACGATGAGGGCGCTGATGGTAAGGTCGCCGAACGCGGCGGCAAAACCTTCCTTCGAGGCTTTGAGAATGTCGAGCAATGCCTCGCCGAGAATGGGCGGAATGACCATAAGGAAGGAGAACTGCGCCATGCGCTCCTTGTTGTTGCCGAGGATAAGACCCGTGGCAATGGTGGTGCCCGAGCGGCTCAGGCCGGGCAATACTGCAAGGGCTTGGGCGCAGCCGATGATAAAGGCGTGCCAGGCGGAAATGTTTTCGCGCTGGCGGGGACGGGCGTAGTAGGAGAATGCGAGGAGGGCGGCGGTGAAGAGCAGGCAGCAGCCCACAATCAGCAGCCCCGAACCGAACACTTCTTCAACCGTATCCTTGAAAAACACGCCGACGATGCCGATCGGTATCATCGAAATCACGATATTCAGCATATACCGCTGGTCGCCGTTGAGGCGGGCCAGTCCCGTGCCGTCCTGCAAGGGGCTGAACGTGCCTTTGAACAGCGACACGATTTCCTTGCCAAGCACCACGAGTGTGCTCAACACGGTAGCCACGTGAACGGCCACGGTGAACATGAGGTTTTCTTCGCTTTCGATACCGAGGAGGGCGGAGCCGATAGCAAGATGCCCGCTGCTGCTTACGGGCAGATACTCGGTCAGTCCTTGCAGCAAGCCGAGCCAAAGCGCTTCGAGTGTATCCATAGGGCTTTAATCTTTTTGAACCGCCGTTTTGGGGCGGCGAATGATGGCGTAAATAATGAACAGGTAGCCGGCAAGGCACACGAGGGGCGCAACCTTGATGTGGCGGGCATCGAAGATAGCGGCGTTGAACTGCTCTGCGTCAGAGCCGCTGCCCGACATGAGGATAAAGCCGACAATCACGATTGCCATGCCGATGGCAAGCAGGATAAAGTTGATGCGGTCGAACGCAAAAACTTGAGTTTTGTTTTCAGACATAATTATTAAAGAATTATTTCAAATACATATCCGCGCCGCTCATTTTCAGGAAGCGGTTGACGGAGATAAAGGCGCAAAGAATGGTGAGCAGCAGCCCGCACACAAAGATCGTGCCGAGCGTGGCAATCCACACGGCGGGCGTTACGAGTTGGTTGAAATACACCTCGCCGCCGCCAACTACATATTGCATGTAATACAGCCCGCCGCCAATCAGCCCGCCGGCCAGAAGGGCGGCGACGAGCCCGATGCGGAAGGCCTGCGCGAGGAACGGGCGGCGGATATACCGCCACTTGGCACCCACGAGTTTCATCGTGTGGATGGTGAAGCGGCGCGCGTAGATGTTCATGCGCACCGTGTTGTTGATAAGCGAGAAAGACACGAACGTCAGCAGCACCGCCAGGGCAAGCAGCACAAGGCTGACGGTGGGAATGGTTTTGCTCAGCGTCTGTATCTCCTCTCTCGGATATACGACGTCCGAAACGCCGGGCAGGCTTTTCAGCGCGGGCACGTAGCGGTTGAGGCTATCCTCGTTGGCGTAGTCGGCTTTAAGATAGATTTCAAACTCTGCCGGAATGGGGCTTGCGCCGATAAAGTCGCCCATGTCGCCCTGCAACGCCTCGTTGAGTTCCTTTGTGCCTTTTTCTTTCGAAATATAATTCACGTGGCGGGCGTAGGGCATCTGGCGCAACGCAGCCTGCAGCTTGTATTGCGTGGCGTTGGAGGTCGTGTCGTTTACAAGCACCGTCACCGTGAACTCCTCGCGGAGCTGCCGGCTGAAATTGTTTGCCATCGTGACAAAGGTGACCACCGTGCCGAGCAAAATGAGCACCAGCGTCGTGCTGATGCAGGAGGTTACGGTGTTGAAGCTTCCCGTGCTGCGTTTCTTTCTGTTTTGCATAAGTGATTATAGGGTAGACTTATCCACAATACATAATAAAACGCACAAATTTACAACTAAATTGGCAGTGCCGCGCAGAAAAGCGCAATTATCTTATAAGATAAGGGCAAAAAACAGGTTAATCTTCTGCTTTTGGCATATAAACGAGGCGGCAGAGCCGTTCGGGCGCAAAGATTTCTGCCGCGAGGCTGCGGAGGTCCTCGGCGGTCACGGCCTCGATGTTTTGCCGCAGGAGGGCGATGTCGCGCACTGTGCCGTATTCGGCATAGGTGCGCCCGAGGGCGAGGGCGCGGCTTTCGCCGTTGTCCTGTGCAATGCCTATCTGCCCGCACAGTTGCGCCTTCGCCGCCGCAAGCCGCCCGGGCGTAAGCGGCGTTTCGGCAAAGCGGCGCAGTTCGCGCTGCACCAGCCGGCAGCAGTGCGCCACGTCTGCGCCGTCGCAGCCGAAATATACGTGCCAATAGCCGGCATCGGGATAGGTGGAGACATACGAATCTACCGAATAGACAAGAGCGGCCCGCTCGCGCAGCGCAATGTTGAGGCGCGAACTCATGCCCGGTCCGCCGAGCATATTGTTGAGCAGCAGCAGGGCGAAGCGGCGGCCGTCGCTGCCGCCAAATGTCGGCGCACCGATCATCACGTGCGCCTGATGCGTGTCTTTGTTTACCGAAACGTCGAAGCGGTGCGCCGCCAGGGCGGGGGCTATCGCCGTTTCCGGGGTTGCAGGCCGGTCGACGGGATATTTTTCAAAAAGCCTTTGCAGCGTCTGCGCGGCTTTCTTGCCTTCGATGTCGCCGCTCAGGAAGAACACGGCGTTTTCGGGGCGATAATGCTGCCGTGTGAAGCGCAGGGCGTCGGCGGTGGTGTATGTTTTGAGGCACCCGGCCGTGCCGAGAATATCGCGCCCCAAGGGACTGCCGGCAAAGAGGCGTTGTTCGAACTCGTCAAAGATAAGTTCGCTCGGCGAGTCCTTGAAACTTTCGATTTCATCGCAAATCACGTCTACTTCCTTGTCGATTTCGCGCTGCGGAAAGGTGCTGTGGAACACGATGTCGGTGAGCAGGTCGGCGGCGCGGGCGAACTGCGCTTTGAGCACCGTGGCGTGATACACCGTGCCCTGCTTGTTGGTATAGGCGTTGAGGTCGCCGCCATAGCGTTCGAGCGCATTGTTGACGGCTGCAGAGCTGCGGCGTTCCGTGCCCTTAAACGAAAGGTGCTCCACGAAGTGCGCCATGCCCTCGTCGGCCGCGTCTTCGTGGCGCGTGCCGGCACCGACCACATAGCCGCAATACACTACGTCGGAGGCCGTGCGCTCGCAAACGAGGCGCAGGCCGTTGGGCAGTATGTCTGTATAATGAGCCAATGGTTGTGTTTTCCCAAAAATCATTTCTTAAAATATTTCCCCACGACAGGCAGTTGCGAGAGCGGCAGGTCGTGGTAGACGATGTGGGCGGCGAAGAGCACGACGCAGACTTCGTTGAAGCCGAGTTGCAGCCAGGTGTTCGGGCAATAGGCGGCAAAGCCCTGCATCAGCGCATAGAAAAAGGCGGCGAGCAGCACGTACGCCGCCATGCTTTTCAGCGGATAGGCGATGGGGTAGTATTTGCGCCCCACAAGGTAGCTTGTCACCATAGCCGTGCCGTAGCCCGCCACGCCTGCCCAGGCGCAAGCCATGTAGCCGAAGCGCGGAATGCCCCACACGTTTACGCCGATAAGCACAAGGCAGCCCAGTCCCGAGAACCATGCGCCCCAAATCGTGCGGTCGGTGAGTTTGTACCAAAAAGAAAGGTTGAAATAAATGCCCATCATGATTTCGGCGGCCATCACCACGGGCACCACTTTCAGTCCCGGCCAGTAGTCGCTGCCGATGAGGTGTTTCAGGATTTCCATGTTGCCCACAACCAGCAGGAAGGCGAGGAGGGTGAAGATGAGGAAGTATTTCATCGCCTTGGCGTAGGTGGCGCGGTTGTCCTTTTCTGCCTGCTTGCCGAACACAAAGGGTTCGTAGGCGTAGCGGAAGGCTTGCGTGATCATCGCCATAATCATGGCAATCTTCACCGCCGCGCCGTAGATGCCGAGTTGCACCTTGCCGTCCTCGCCCGGCACGAGGTGGCGGAAGAGCATCTTGTCGGCCGTTTGGTTGAGAATGCCGGCGATGCCGAGGATAAGTATCGGCCAGGCGTAGGAGAGCATGCGGCGCAGCAGCCGCGTGTCGAGGCGGTAGCGGAAGCCGGTCAGTTCGCGGCGGAAGAAAAAGGTTATCAGCGCCGTGCAGAACAGGTTGATGCCGAAGGCGTAGCCCACGCCGATGGCGGGGTCGTAGAATTTCGCCACAATCTCTCTCGTCGCGGGCTGTGCGTAGAGCGCGGGCAGCAGCAGGAAGAAGATGAGGTTGAGGCTGATGTTGAGTACGATGAAGAGCAGTTTCAGCGCGGCAAACTTAATGGGTTTCTTCTGATAGCGCAGATAGGCGAAGGGTATGCACTGGAAAGCATCGATTGCCACGCACACGGCCATCATGCCGAGGTATTCGGGGTGGTCGGCATAGCCCAGCGCGGCGGCAATCTGCGGCAGCAGCGCGAGCACGGCTGCAACAAACAG
Source organism: Alloprevotella sp. (assembly GCA_051868815.1). Classification (GTDB taxonomy): domain Bacteria; phylum Bacteroidota; class Bacteroidia; order Bacteroidales; family Bacteroidaceae; genus Alloprevotella. The sequence continues at coordinate 3,956 of JBJEAH010000135.1, read as the reverse complement.
CAGCCCCACGCCGCCCACGGCGATGAGAGTAGTGGAATAGACGCGCATGGGGTCTTCTTCGGTTTTGTTCACAAAGCGGAAGAAGGTGGTTTCCATGCCGAAGGTGAGCAGCACGAGCAGCAAGGCCACGTAGCTGTACACTTCCGTTATCACGCCATAGCCGCCCGTCGAGGCCGCCAGCGCGGTGGTGTAGAGCGGCACGAGCAGATAGTTGAGGAAGCGCCCGATAATACTGCTAAGCCCGTAGATGGCCGTATCTTTTACTAAGGAAGAGAGTGAAGACATAGGTGATTAATGAATTTGAGTAGACAAGTAAACGAGTAGACGAGTAAACAAGACAAGTTACTCTAAAAGATATTGTATCAAGAAAAATCTGTCTCGTTTACTTGTTTAGAAAAACAGATATGCGATAAACACGGCGGCTATCATGCCCGCGAGGTCGGCCGCAAGGCCGCAGCCCACGGCATGGCGCGTGCGGCTCACGCCCACCGAGCCGAAGTAGACGGCAAGGATATAGAACGTGGTGTCGGTGCTGCCCTGGAAGATGCAACTCAGCCGCCCCACGAAACTGTCTGCGCCAAACGTCTGCATGGCATCGACCATCATGCCGCGTGCCCCGCTGCCGCTGAGCGGTTTCATTAGGGCGGTAGGCAGTGCGCCCACCCAGTCGGCGTCGCAACCGGTGCTTCTCACCAGCGCCGTGATGCCTTCTATCACCCAGTCCATAGCACCCGAGGCGCGGAACACGCCTATGCTCACCAATATGGCAACGAGGTAGGGAATGATGCGCACGGCAGTCTCGAAGCCGCCTTTGGCTCCCTCGATGAACGCATCGTAAACGTTCACCTTTTTCCTGATGCCCGCCACGATGAAGCAGACGATGATGAAGAACAGCAGCACGTTGGCCGACGTGGTGCCCACGATGTTCATCGCCGCCGCGTCCATTTTGCTGAACAGCCACAGCAGGCCGCCGACTCCCGCCGACAGGCCGCTGAGCGTGAGCAGTAGCACGGGCGAGAGGAGGTTGATGCGCTGTATCAGTCCCGTAACGATGATGCCGCAAAGCGTGCTGAAAAACGTGGCGAGCAAGATGGGGATGAATATGTCGGTGGGCTGCGCCGCGCCCATCTGTGCGCGATACACCATGATGCTCACGGGGATAATGGTCAGCCCGCTCGTGTTGAGCACAAGGAACATAATCATCGAGTTAGAGGCAGTGTCTTTCTTCGTGTTCAGTTCTTGCAGCCCCTCCATTGCTTTCAGTCCGAGCGGCGTGGCGGCATTGTCGAGGCCGAGCATATTGGCGGAGAGGTTCATGAAGATGTTGCCGATGACGGGGTGGTTGCGCGGAATTTCGGGAAACAATTTCGCAAATACGGGGCCGAGCACCCGCGCGAGGGCATTCACCACGCCGCCGCGCTCCCCGATTTTCATGATGCCCATCCATAGGGAAAGCACGCCCGTAAGCCCGAGCGAAATCTCAAACGCCGTCTTGGCGGAGTCGAACGTAGAGTTGATGACTGCGGGAAACACGTCGTAGTCGCCCATAAACAGCAGGCGCACGCAGGCAATGGCGAATGCAGCAAGGAAGAAGAATATCCAGATATAATTGAGTACCATATTATAATGTATACTTAGTTCAGAATGGAGTAGGGACGTTTTGCATACGCCCGGAAAATGATTGCTGGCCAAAATCTGCCCTTCAGAGCACACGGCGGGCGTTTTGCAAAACGCCCCTACTCCCTGCAAAGTTAAATAAAAACGTATGCACCGACCGCCAAAAACGCGCTTTTCTTATAAGATAAGCCGTGCCGCCAATCCTTTTTTGCTAACTTTGCCGCTATGAAAGACGATACATTCGACATTCGCGCCCAGCAGCAAGCCCCGCCGTCGGGCGAGAAGGATTTTGAAAACGCGCTGCGCCCGCTTTCGTTCGACGATTTCAGCGGACAGAAAAAGGTGGTGGACAACCTGCGCATCTTCGTCGAGGCGGCACGCTATCGCGGCGAGCCGCTCGACCATACGCTCCTGCACGGTCCCCCGGGACTGGGCAAGACCACACTTTCCAACATCATCGCCAACGAACTCGGTGTGGGTTTCAAACTCACCTCGGGCCCCGTGCTTGATAAGCCGGGCGACCTCGCAGGCTTGCTCACAAGCCTCGAAAAGAACGACGTGCTCTTCATCGACGAGATACACCGCCTCTCGCCCGTGGTGGAGGAATATCTCTACTCCGCCATGGAGGACTACCGCATCGACATCATGATTGATCGCGGCCCGGCGGCGCGTTCCATCCAGATCGACCTTAACCCCTTCACGCTCGTGGGCGCCACCACGCGCAGCGGCCTGCTCACTGCCCCGCTCCGCGCCCGTTTCGGCATCAACCTGCATCTCGAATACTACGATACCGCCACGCTGGCGCACATCGTGACGCGCTCCGCCGACATACTCGGCGTGCCCATCGAACCCCGTGCTGCCGACGAGATAGCAGGGCGCAGCCGAGGCACGCCCCGTATCGCCAACGCCCTGTTACGCCGCGTGCGCGACTTTGCACAGGTGCGCGGCAACGGTAGCATCAACCTCGCCATTGCCCGCTTCGCCCTCGAAGCGCTCAATATTGATAAATACGGCTTGGACGAGATTGACAATAAAATACTCCTCACCATCATCGACAAGTTCAAGGGCGGCCCCGTCGGCGTTTCCACCATTGCCACCGCCATTGGCGAGGACGCCGGCACCGTGGAAGAGGTTTACGAGCCGTTTCTCATCAAAGAGGGCTTTATACGCCGCACGCCGCGCGGCCGCGAAGTCACCGACCTTGCTTATCAGCACCTCGGCCGCAACCCCTATGGCGGCACGCCCATGCAGCCGTCCCTATTCACCGAAAACTAATTGCTTATGATTTCTTACCAAACCTTCAAAGTGAAGATGCCGCCCATTCGCCGCCGCGACGTGTCGGCGTGGGTGCGCCGCGTGGCTGCGGGCTACGGCAAAAAGGTGGGCGAGGTGGCATATATCTTTTGCGACGACGAAAAAATCCTCGAAGTGAACCGCCAGTACCTCAACCACGACTATTACACCGACATCATCACCTTCGACTATTGCGAGGACGACATCATTTCGGGCGACCTCTTCATCAGCCTCGACACGGTGAGCAGCAACGCCGAGGCGCAGGGCACGGCCTATGATGAGGAACTCCACCGCGTCATAATCCACGGCATTCTCCACCTTTGCGGCATCAACGACAAAGGCCCCGGCGAGCGCGCCATTATGGAAGCCGCCGAAAACAAAGCCTTGCAGGCGCGCGTTTCAGGCAAATAATTCTCAATATCTTGCTGATAATTTTCCCTTTCAGCAAGATATTTTTTTGTGCCTGCGCAGAAAAAGTTTGTTACAAAGTTTGTAACAAGCGTTACAAACTTTGTAACATGTATTACAAACTTTGTAATATGTATTACAAACTTTGTAACAAACTTTTTCTTATAGGATAGTAAAAACTCTCTGCGCATTCCGTAAAAAATATCTTGCGGCAAATAAAAATTTCAACGCAGCAAATTTCCGCTTTAATCCTTCATATAAATGCACCTTTGGCGGCGGCTCGGCATAATCCAAGTAAACTTGGCTTCTGCTCTCGCCTTGCACAAACGTTCATATATGAGCGTGCAATGTATCTGCGCTGATACGTTGCACGCGCTTCGAGAAAAATGTTACTTTCTGCACGATAGTTATTCCTCTTTGCGCAGACATTTTTTACTGTCTGCGCAGAAAGTTTTTGTTACAAACTTTGTAACATGTATTACAAACTTTGTAACAAACTTTTCCTTATAGGATAGTAAAAAATCTCTGCGCAGACAGAAAAAAATTGTCTGCGCAGAGCGAAAAAAATAGGGGTGTCAAAATAAATGTTGTTGCAGATGTATCCCCTGTAAGGGGAAAATAAATTAGCGTAGGGGCTT
>JBJEAH010000134.1:0-9969 GCA_051868815.1 Alloprevotella sp. | reverse complement strand
AGAGCGCGGCGCGGCGCACTTCCTGCTTTTGTTTTACCCGCAACTATCAGCAAGAACGTAGAAATTATCAGCAAGCTCGTAAAAATTATCTCCGTGATCGTGAAAATTATCTTATAGGATAGTTTTTACGGCCATATAGGATAGTTGAAACGTTGTTACCAAATCGTTTGAATTTGCTGCCTCAAAATTTTTCGCAAGTCCGTTAGTGTTATATTTTCCTAAACTTTCAAAATTTCGGAAAAAGCAGAAGCGTAAAAATTGCAAACGGAAAAATCACGCTCTGCGCAGAGAGTGAATAGGCGATAACGTTTGTTTGCGATTGGGGAAATGGGCGGAGAGTTTTTGTTTGGCTATGCGAGCCTTGAATCCTGTCCTTCGGCGTAGTGCCTCTTCTTTGAGATTTTCGGCGGCGGCTCGGCATAATCCAAGTAAACTTGGCTTCTGCTCTCGCCTTGCACAAACGTTCGGACTTTTCAGGGCTGCCGCCGTTTGCTTATGCATAAAATGCCAAAAACATTGAAAAAGGGTAGTTTTCGTAGACTATCATACGAAAAAAGCGGGGTTTTCTTGTCATATTGTTTTTTTTGAGTACCTTTGCGCTCAATAAAAATACATGTAAAAGCATCTCTCAAATCATGGAAAATATTGACGCATTGGATTTGAAAATCCTCGGCATCATCTCGGTCAACGCCCGCATTCCGTTTAAGGACGTGGCAGCCGTGTGCGGCGTGTCCCGCGCAGCCATCCACCAGCGTGTGCAGCGCCTCATCGAGGCCGGCGTGATTACCGGCTCGGGCTATACGGTTTGCCCCAAGAGCATCGGCTACAGCACCTGCACCTACGTGGGCATCAAGCTCGAAAGAGGGTCGATGTACAAGCGCGTGGCGGCAGAGCTGGACAAGATTCCCGAAATCGTGGAGTGCCATTTCACTACCGGCCCCTACACGATGCTCGTAAAGCTCTATTCGCGCGACAACGAGCACCTCATGGACCTGCTCAACAACCGCATTCAGGAAATATCGGGCGTAATCTCCACCGAGACGCTCATCTCGCTCGAGCAAAGCATCAGCAGGAGCGTGCCCGTGATGCAAAATGAAAAATAACCCATCTGTGTAACAACCAAGTCGGACGAGTGGAGGCAGCGATGCCTCTGCTCGTTTGCTCGTTTTGTAAAATATGAACTTTGAAGGCCCGCTCATAGGGTTGGCAACGTTCCTGATTATCGGAGTGTTCCACCCCATCGTCGTTAAAACGGAATATTACTTCGGCACGCGCCCCTGGTGGATTTTCCTGCTCCTCGGACTGGGCTGCATCGCCGGTGCGCTGTTTGTGGAAAGCACTTTGGCGAGTGCCTTGCTCGGCGTTACCGGTTTCTCGTCGTTTTGGACCATCCTCGAACTCTTTGAGCAAAAGGAGCGCGTGAGGAAAGGGTGGTTCCCGAAACGGGAAAAGAAGAAAGATATTAGTAAACAAGTTGACAAGTAAACGAGTAAACAAGACATGTTACTTATGTAAAGTATAATTAGTAAGACATTTTTGTCTCGTTTACTTGTTTACTCGTCTACTCAAAACTAAATCAAAATGACCGCACCATTCGACGGCGCAGACTATCGCCGCGCTACAGACCATTTCCCCAATTTTGAAGCACGCCCGCTCATAGGCATCGCCGGCAACTTCGGCGAGAAGGGCTGCGAGCTTGCCGAGGGCTACTACGAGAGCATCGTGGCGGCAGGCGGCGTGCCCGTGGTGCTACCGCCTACCATGACGCAGCCCGAGCAGGCCATCAGCCTGCTCGAACGCCTCGACGGCATCTTGCTTTCGGGCGGCGCAGACCTCAACCCGCTCTACGTGGGCGAAGAGCCCGTGCCCGGCCTGGGTGGCATCAACGCCCGCCGCGACCGCTTCGAGATGTTCCTCATACGCCTTGCCCGCGACCGTCAGATACCCATGCTCGGCATTTGCCGGGGCATTCAGATGCTCGCCGCCGCGCTCGGCGGAAAGATAATCCAAGACCTGTCGTCGGCAAACATCGCACCGCTCATCAAGCATTCGCAGCAGGCAGAGCGCGGCGTGCCCACACACACCGTGCAGGCTAAGGAAGGCTCGCTGGTGCGCCGGCTCTTGGGCGACGGGTTTGCCGTCAATTCTTTCCACCATCAGGCGGTGGCCGACGCCGGACCTTGCCTCACGGCAACGGCTTGGGCGAAGGACGGCGTGATTGAGGCCGTGGAAAACGAAACGGGCAGCATCGTGGGCGTGCAGTGGCACCCGGAATGCTTCCTCGCCGCCGGCAACGAGAGCATGATGCCCCTTTTCCGCCACCTCACGGCGCAGGCAGAGGCATTTCGCAAGGCGAAAATTTTTCACCAAAGCAGTCTGACGCTCGACTCCCACTGCGACACGCCGATGTTCTTCGACAAAGGCGTGCGCCTCGACCGCCGCGACCCGCAACTGCTGGTGGATTTCCACAAGATGACGGAAGGCCGCCTCGATGCCAGCATCATGGTGGCGTATATCCCGCAAGGCCCGCTCACGGACGAGGGACGCGCCGATGCCACGCGTATGGCGGAACGGCTGCTCGGCGAACTCGAAGAGCGCGTGGGGCGCACTGGGGGTGTGGCTTTGGCACGCACGCCCTACGAACTGGCGGCCAATAAGCGGCGGGGCATCAAGTCGATCATGCGCGGCATAGAAAACGGCTACGCCATAGGGCGCGACCTTAGTCTCATCAGGCATTTCCGCAAAATGGGCATCGTCTACATGACGCTCTGCCACAACGGCGACAACGACCTCTGCGACTCCGCACGCCGCTCGCAGCAGACGCACGGCGGACTGAGCGACCTCGGGCGCGAGGCGGTGCTCGAGATGAACCGCACGGGCATGATGGTCGACCTCTCGCACGCCGCAGAGACGTCGTTCTACGATGCGCTGCGCGAGAGCCGCGTGCCCATCGTCTGCTCCCACTCCTCGTGCCGCGCCCTGTGCAATCACCCGCGCAACCTCACGGACGACCAGTTGCGTGCCCTGGCAGAAAAGGGCGGCGTGGTGCAAATCACGTTCTATAACGGCTTCCTTGTTGAGGGCGATGCCGTGGCAGGCATCGACGACGCGGTGCGGCATATCCTCCATGCCGTGAGCGTGGCGGGTATCGACCATGTAGGCATCGGTACAGACTTCGACGGCGACGGCGGCGTGCGCGGTCTGAACTCGGCTTCGAGCCTGATAAAACTCACTGAGGCACTCCAAGCCGAAGGCATCGACCACGAAGACCTCGAAAAGATATGGGGCGGCAACTTCCTCCGCGTCATGCGGCAGGCACAGGCGGCAGCCGAGGAATAAAGTCCCAATAATTATATAGAATCTTATAGTCTCTATAAAAATATATCCCCTTTCAATCTCATGTCACGGAATACCTTTCTCCCGGCCTGCGTCCTCGTGGCGGCAAGCCTCTCGATAAGCGGTTGCAAGAACGCGGGCAGTTCGCAAACCACGGCGACCGACCCCATCGACTCGGCGCGTATCACCAGCGTGCGCTTCATGGCCGACTCGGCATTTGCCTCCATCAAGGCGCAATGCGACTTCGGGCCGCGCGTGCCCAACTCCGAAGCCCATCGCCGCTGCGGCGACTACATCGCGGCAAGGTTTAAGGCTCTGGGGCTGGAAGTCACGGAGCAAAAAGCCAACCTCACGGCGTGGGACGGCAACGTGCTCCAGACGCGCAACATTATCGCCGCCTATCGTCCCGAACTGACCGACCGCATCATCATCTGCACGCACTGGGAAAGCCGTCCGTGGGCCGATGCCGACCCCGACAGCACGCGCCACCGCGAGCCCGTGATGGCTGCCAACGACGGCGCGAGCGGCGTGGGCGTGATGCTTGAAGTGGCACGCCTGTTAGAGCAGCTCAATCCGCGCGTGGGCATTGACTTCATTTGCTTCGATTCCGAAGACTACGGTGCGCCTTATTGGGAAGAAGGACCCGACGACGGCACGGACTGGTGCATGGGTTCGCGCTATTGGGCCAATCACCCGCACCGCGAGGGCTACGCCGCACGCTACGGCATCTTGCTCGACATGGTGGGCGGCAAGGACGCCCGCTTCTGCTACGAAGGCGTTTCGCTACGCTATGCCCGCGACATCGTGCTGCGCACCTGGGAAGCCGCAGCACTGGCAGGCGCAGGCAAATATTTCTTGCAGCAGGAAGGCGGTTGGGCGCAGGACGACCATGTGCCGATGAACGAGATTGCCGGTATTCCCACCATTGACATCATCCCCTTTGTAGACGGCGCGCACAGTTTCGGCGTCACGTGGCACACCGCGCACGACACGCCCGACAACATTTCCGTCGAAACGCTCCAAGCGGTGGGGCAAACCTTAGTGCAACTTATTTCTGAAGAAAATAATATTACTGAATAATATGACCATCAACGAAATACAAGACGAGATTATTGAGGAGTTCGCAGAGTTTGACGACTGGATGGACAAGTACCAGCTGCTCATCACCATGGGCGAGGAGCAAGAGCCCTTGCCCGCCGAACTCAAAACAGAGCAGAACCTTATCGACGGTTGCCAGAGCCGCGTGTGGCTCGTGTGCGACGAGCAGGACGGCAAGTTGCAATTCCGCGCCGAGAGCGACGCGCTCATCGTGAAAGGCATCGTGTCGCTGCTCATCCGCGTAGTCACCGGCCACACGCCGCAGGAAATCCTCGATGCCGACCTTTACTTTATTCCCCAAATCGGTTTGACGGAACACCTCAGCCCCACGCGCAGCAACGGCCTGCTGGCTATGGTGAAGCAAATCAGGATGTACGCCCTCGCATTTTCCCAATTAAGTAAATCGTAAGGGAAAATGAGAATTATCCATACCGCCGACTGGCATCTCGGCAATAAGTTCCACGGCCACGAGCGCACGGATGAGCATCGGCATTTCCTGGACTGGTTGCTCGGCGTGCTGTGCCAGCAGCAGCCCGACGCCTTGCTCATCGCGGGCGATATTTTTGATACCGCCAATCCCCCGGCTTCGGCAGAGCAGATGCTCTACGACTTTTTCGCCGAAGCCACGCGCCGCCTGCCCGGTCTGCAAATCGTGGCCATTGCCGGCAACCACGATTCCGCGCCGCGCCTCGAAGCACCCGCTGCCTTGCTCAAGCCACACAATATATATATTAGGGGCGCGGTGCCGCGCACAGAGCACGACCATCCGGATTACGGTCATTTTCTTCTACCCCTTTCCACGCACCGCAGTTCCGAAGCCGTGTGCGTGTGCTATGCGCTGCCCTTCTTGCGCTCGTGCGACTATCCCGCCGGTATGTCGGCAGCCGAGGGCCTTTCCCTTTATTTCTCCAATATCCAAAAGCAGCACCGCAAAAGCGATTTTGCAGGCCTTCCTGCCATTGCGCTGGCTCATTTCTACGCCACGGGGGCGGAGATCTGCGCCGAGGAGCATTCCGAACGCCTCGTCGTGGGCGGTCAGGACTGCGTGCCGGCTGACGTGGTAGGCAAAGGCATCGCCTACGCCGCTTTGGGGCATATCCACAAGGCGCAGTCCGTTGGCGAGGGCAAGGCGTACTATTCCGGCAGCCCCATTCCCCTTTCTTTTTCTGAAAAGTACTACCGCCGGGGCGTGAATCTCGTGGAAATTTCCGCCGAAGGCGAAACGGCCGTCACGCGCCTCGACTACTCGCCCTTGCGCCAGGTGGTCACGATTCCTGCCAAGGGGCGTGCCGCCACGGTGCCGGAGGTGCTCGATGCCATCGCCGCCCTGCCCGACCGGCATGACGGCGACGACGCTGCGGCATGGCCTTATCTGGAAATCAAGATTGAGGAACGGCAGCCCGAACCGACCATTATGCACACCATCACCGAGGCGTTGCAGAGCAAGGCGGCGCACTTCTGCCGTATGTTGCGCCTCCAGCCCGAGAGCAACCTTGCCGTCGAAACCGAAAGCGAGGCCACCCTGAGGGAAACGCTCGCCGACATCACGCCCGAAGAGATGCTGCGCCGCACCTTTGCCAACCTTTACAAGAGCGACCTCCCCGATGCCCTGCTCGACCGATTCCGCAAGGCGGAGGCTGAGGCTGAAAAAACGCTTTGACTGTTTTGAAAGATGAATATTGAGAAAATCATCATAGAAAACCTCGCCTCTATTTCCGGCGAGCAAACCATAGATTTCACCGCCGAGCCGCTGCGCTCCGCCGGCCTTTTTGCCATTACGGGCGACACGGGAGCGGGCAAAAGCACCATACTCGATGCCATCTGCCTCGCGCTCTACAACCGCGCCCCGCGCTTCGACGATGCCGAACGGATAAGGAAGGACGAACTTGAAACGAGCGACGACAAAGGGCAATCTATTCAGGCGGGCGACGTGCGCGGCATGCTGCGGCGCGGACAGAAGCACGGCAGCGCCACCCTCATTTTCGCCACGCCCGACGGCGCGCGCTACGAGGCACGCTGGTCGGTGCGCCTCAAACGCACGGGCACTTACGACCGCGTGGAGCGTTCCCTGCGCCGCCTCTCGCCCAAAAAGCAAACGTTCGGCGAGCGCGAGATCGACGATGCCGTGCGCGATGCCGTGGGCTTGGACTACGCGCAGTTCACGCGCACCGTGCTGCTGGCGCAAAACAGTTTTGCCAACTTTCTCAAAGCCCGCCGCGACGACAAGTCGGCCTTGCTCGAAAAACTTACGGGCACTGACATCTACGGCCGCATTTCTAAAAAGGTTTACGAACTCAACGCAGAGGCGCAGGCCGATGTGGAGGCTTTGAAAAACAAGATGGAGGGCATGCTCCACGACCGCCTCGAACCCGAAGAACTTGCCGAACTCGAGGAACGCCAAAAGCTCTTGCAGACCTCTATCAACCAAAACGCTGAAAACCTGGAAAAGACCGCGCGGCAGCTGCAATGGTATGCCGACACGGCGCTTGCCGAGCAGGAGGTGACGCAGAAGGAGCAGGAGCGCGACCGCGCCCACAAGGAACTGGCGGCACTGCGCGGCGATGAACTGGAACTCTCGCGCTACGACGAACTTTCGCCCATTCAGCCCCTTTTCCAAGAAATCAGAATGAGGCAAGCCGACCTTGCCTCCATGCAGCAGCGCGAGGCGGAAGGCACCCGCAACCTCGCCGCCGCCAAGGAGTTGGCCGATGCTGCCGCCCGCAGTCTCGAAACCGCCCGCGAGGTGACCGACGAGGCGGAGCAGTTCCTGCGCATTCGCCAGCCCCTCATCAGCAGGGGCAATGCCCTCGCCGGCGAAATCAAGATGGCGGAGGCGCAGCTCGACGACCTGAAGCGGCAGTTGGAAGCCAATCAAACCGATGCCGGCGAAAAGCGGCAGCAACGCGAGGCAAAGGAAGAAAGTCTCAAAGCCACGGAGCAGGAAAAGAACCTGCGCCAGAGCCACATTCAGGAACTCGCCGTGCATCGCATGATGTTCGATAAGTTCGACTTGGTGAAGGACAAGCTCACCATGCTCCAGGCCGAAACTGCCCGCAACAGCGAGGAGCACGCCAAGCACGCCGCCCTCACCCACCGACAGCAGATGCTCAAAAGCCATCTCGCCACGGCCGAAAACGGCTTGCAGGAAAGTCAGGCTAAGATGAACGCGCTGAAAAGCGAGCTCCTCATTCACCGCCAGAGCAACCACGGGCACGACAGCACCGAACTGCAACAGCGGGCCATAGAACTGAAAAACAAGCTCGGCGGACTGCAACGCGCCGAAAAACTGTGGCGGCACATCGCCGACGGATATGCCGAAATCGAAGAGAAGAATGCGCTGATGCGCCGCATAGCAGCCGCCATACGCAACCAAAAGACGGAACTTGACAACGCCGCCCGGGAACTGGCGGCCGAAGAAAGCGCCTACGACCGCATTCGCACCACCTACACCCTTAGCCAGACCGAAAACATCGTGCAGCTCCGCAAGCAACTCAAAGAGGGCACGGCCTGTCCCGTGTGCGGCGCGACGCACCACCCCTATCACACCGAGACGGAGCGCGAATTGGGCGAACTCCTTTCCAATCTCGAGCAGGAGTACAACCGACTCACCGCCGCCCTCTCCGCCAAGCGCAGTCAGGTGGCAGAGCTGCGCGAGCAACTGCTCTCGGAAGAAGTGCGCCTGCAAGCAGAGCAAGGATTTTTTAAGGAAAGACAGAAGCGCCTCGATGCCGATTTGGAAGAATGGCACTCCTATGCCGGCATCGACCAAACCTTTGCCGATGCCTCGCAAAGCGTGAACCACGAGGCACGCCTCACTACAATCCGCCTCCTCGCCGAAGGCGCGGGGCAAGAGTTGAAAGAAGCCGAGAAAGATTTGGAGACCTACAATTTCCACCAAAGCCACATCAACAGCCTCAACGAGCAAATCGCCGCGCTTGAGGCGCAAATGGCCGAAAGCCGCCAGCAAATCGACAGCCGCCGCACGGAACTGAAAATCGCCGCCGCTGCCGCCGAGGACCTTCAGGCGGCCATCCTCCTCTCCGACCGCTCCTGCTCCACGCTCTATGCCGACCTCGGCGACATGGTGACGCTTTCGGGTTGGTTTGCCGACTGGAAGAAGAGCCCCGACAATTTCCGCCTGCGCCTCTCCGCCCTCCACGCCGACTGGACTGCCACCTGTGCCGCCCTCGAAGATGCCGCCCGCCGCGAAGCCGCCCTGCGCGACGAACTCAAGAATGCCCGCGAGAACGAGGCGGAAGCCCGGAAGCGGTGCGCCGACTGCCGCGAGCGGCTTGGCGTGGCCTCCGAGCAACTGCAAGCCAAGCAGAGCGAGATGCGCCACCTTTTCGGCGATGCCACGCCCGAGAGCGAACTCGCTGCGCTCAATGCCCGCGTCAAGGAAGCCCGCGTCGCCGAAGCTACCGCCCGAAAGCAGAGCGAGGAAGCCCTGATGGGCTTGCAGACCGCCGAGGCTCGTCTGCGGGGACTTGCCGAAGAGCGCGACAAGTGCCGGCAGGCACACCGCGAGAAGTCGCAGGCACTCGACCTCTGGATAGCGCGTTTTAACACGGCGCACCCGCCCGTCACCTTCGAAGAACTCACCCGCCTCTTCACTGCCGATACCGACCGCAAAGCCATGCGTGAGCACATCGCCGCCTGCCGTGGCCGCCTCGCCCTTGCCAACCACCGCCTCGAAGAAGCCCGCACGCGCCTGCTCTCCCTGCAAGCCCAGCCGTGGAAGCCGCGTGAAGACCAGCCCGGCGAAAGCCGCGAGGCACTTGCCGCCGCCAAGGGCAAACTGGAAGCCAAATTAGAAAGTTGCCGCGAGGAGAGCACGCTCATCCGCTCGCGCCTCCTTTCCCACCGCAACTGCGAGCAGCGTGCCGCCTCCCTTTCCGCCGCCCTCTCCGAGGCGGAGGACAACGCCGCGCACTGGGCACGCCTCAACCAACTCATCGGCAGCAGCGACGGCAAGCGTTTCCGCGAAACGGCGCAGGCTTACACCTTCCGCCACCTCGTGGCGCAGGCCAACCATCACCTCACGCGCCTCTGCCCGCGCTATTCGCTGCAAACGCTCGGCGGCAGCCTCACGCCCATAGTCGTGGACCACTATATGTTCGACCGCCCACGCTACGTGCACTCCCTTTCGGGCGGCGAGACCTTTGTGGTGAGCCTTGCCCTCGCCCTTGCCCTCGCCTCCCTTTCGTCGGGCAACCTGCGCATCGGCAGCCTCTTCATCGACGAGGGCTTCGGCAATCTCGACCGCGACTCGCTCGACACCGTGATGGAAGCCCTTGCCAACCTCGAGCATTCCGAAGGCCGCAAGGTCGGCGTTATCAGCCACACCGAACAGATACGCGCCCAAATCACGCCGCAAATCCGCCTCGTGCCGAAAGCCGCCGACGGCGCATCGGTCATCAAGGTACAGTAGGGGCGTTCTGCAGAACGCCCGATAAAAAAGAGGGTGTGTCAAAATGAATATTGTTGCAGACGTATCCCCTGTAAGGGGAAAATAAATTAGCGTAGGGGCTTGCC